>JAGWYL010000022.1 GCA_018969385.1 Patescibacteria group bacterium | reverse complement strand
CGATATCATTTTCGTCCTATAGGACGAAAATGATATCGCCCCGGGGCAGGGCGGAAGAGCTGGAAAGATTGCCCGGCGTCGGGAAGTACACGGCACGAGCGGTCGCGGCGTTCGCGCTCGGCGAGCCTTCCGTGTTCGTCGAGACGAACATCCGGACCGCGGTCATCCATCATTTCTTCTCAAAGCCGCTAAGAACATCGAACGCGAAGCGCTCACGAAAATCGCCGAAGACGTCTAACGAGAATTGTCACTGTATATGCATATATAGTGACAATTCCGATGCAAAGATAACCGATGCGCAGATTGAGGAGGTGCTCGCGCGCGCGATGCCGAAGGACCGGGAACGCGTACGGGACTGGTACTTCGCGCTCATGGATTACGGCGCGCACCTGAAGCGTAGCGGCGTGCGGCTGAACGCGGCGAGCAAGCACTACGCGAAGCAGGCGCGCTTCGCGGGTTCCGCGCGCGAAGCGCGCGGCGCCATCCTGCGCGAGCTCGCGAAGGGGAGCCGTTCGGCGGGAGAGCTCGGCGGCCTATTCGGCGCTGCGCGCAGGGCGCAGGTGCGCGGCGCGCTCGCCGCGCTCCATGCGGAGGGCCTGGTAAAGAGGCGCGGCGCCCGGTACGGCCTTGCGCGCTAGTCGTCCTTGATGCCGAAGGCGAACGGGATGCCGAGGAGCGTCAGCGCGCCGAGCGGGACGAACAGGAGGTCCAGGCTGATGCCGAACAGTATCGCGCTCGCGATAAGGGGGCCTATGAGCATGCCGAGCGGGCGGGTCATGCGGAAGAAGCTCACGGAATTCGCATCCGTCGCGCTCACGCCCCTGAAGAACGAAGTTTCGGAGGTCACCTCGATGAGCGCCGCTCCGACGCGGGTGAGGATGAGGATGACGGCCACGGTGACGATGCTCGTCGAAGCGGTGATGAGCGCGACCGCGGCGAACGAAACGCCGGATATGAGGAATCCCGCTGCCATGACGAAGCGCGCGCCTCTGAAGCTGTCCTCGAGGTAGCCCATCGGAAGCTCGATGAGGAGGAAGGGAAGCAGCATGAGGGCGAAGATGGGGCCGATGACGCTCCAGGAGAATCCGAGCGAGACGTGCAGGTAGAGCGGAATGTATACCGGCGCCCAGAGGAAGAAGCATTGCAGGATGGTGTTCGCGATGAGCACCGAACGCGTCTCGCCGTTACGTACGAGGCAGACGAACGTCTCCCAGAGAGAGACGGAGTGCTCGAGCTGCACGTCCTCGATGTTCTTCTTGCGGAAGGCGATGAGGAGGATGAAGACGAAGATTGCCGCCGCTGCGGTGAGGAATATGCGCCGATAGTCGCTCGACTCGCCGAGGATGAGGCCGATGAGAAGCGGAGACGCGACGAGCGCGACGTTCCCGGAGGTGAGGAACATGCCGCGCATGTGACCGGTCTGTCCTTCGTCCCTCGTCGCTTTCTCGAGGAAGAGGTCGAGCGTGTAAGAAACCAGGGGCGCGAGCATGCCCTGGAGCGCGACAAGAGCGACCGCGAGCGCTGCGGGAGGATTCGCCGAAAGCGCGAGGAGCGTGAAGAGGTCGAGCGCCGCGAGCGCGAGCGCGCTCTCTCGCGCGGAGAAGCGTTTCAGCACCGCGGGCGCTGCCGCGAACCCGATGAGCATGAGCGCCGCGGAGACGCCGTAGACGAGGCCTATCTGGGCATCGGGCAGGAACTGGCCGAGATAGGAACTCGTGATGTACGCCAGTATGAAGTAGTGGAGGCCGCCGGCGGAATTCGCGAGCGCGAGCGTGAGGATACGGCGCATGATTGCCGGCTATTGTACCACCCGTCAGCCGAGCGGGACGACATCGGAGACGAACCTGCGGTCCGGGTATCCGCTCCGGAGCAGCTCGATATCTTCCGCGTCCATGGTCCAGCCGAGCGCGCCGAGGTTCTCCTCAAGGTGTCCCACATGACGGGTCTTCGAAAGCGTCACGACGTTTCGCTGGCTCACGAGCCAGTTGAGCGCGATCTGCGCGTATGACTTGCCGTACTTTTCCGCAAGGTCGTACACGATTTTCGGCGGGTCTTCGAGGATGAGCCCTTTCTGCACCGGCCTCCACGCGGCAAGGAGCACATCATTGTCCTCACAGTAACGCAGGAGCCCGTCCGCTTCGCATTCGCGGAACTCAAGATTGTAGTGCACCTGGTTATAGACGATGGGATTCGATGCCTTCGCCCTGGCCTCGGCGAGCGAAGCGGTGCTGAAGTTGCACACGCCGATGGCACGGACCAGCCCGCGCGCGACGAGCGTGTCGAGCGCGCGCATGGATTCTTGAAGCGGCACGTCGGGCACGTGGCGATGGAGGAGATAGAGGTCGAAGTACTCCGTGCCGACGCGTGCGAGGCTCGCCTCGCACGCGGCAAGGATGTCGTCGTAGCGCATGTGCGCCGCGCTCGCCTTCGAGCTGATGAGCAGTCTCGCGCGGTCGCGCCCCGCTATCGCTTTCCCGAGGAGCGTTTCCGAGTAGCCCTCCGCGTAAATCTCCGCCGTGTCGAACGCGGTGACGCCCCGGTCCATCGCCGCGCGCATCGCGGCGATGTCCGCCTCGTCGTCGTTCTCCGTGTCCCGCCTTTCGCGCCCGCCCATCTGCCAGGTGCCGAAGCCGTACGCGGGCATCGCGAATCCGTTCCGGAGCTTCTTCACGGGTATTTCCATTGACCGCCATGATACCAAATCGGCGGTTCTTTACGCACCTCCCGTTCTGTACTATCGTCCCCGGAAGACGGAGCCGCTTGGGCGCGTCAGAACGATGGAGGGACTTCATGTCGCTAGCGTATGGGATGCATAGGAATATCGCGTTCATGCTCATAAGCGCGGTCACCGCGTTTGTCGGACTCACTATCGCGTTTACGCTCCTTTGGCCGCTGCCGGGCAGCTGGACCTTCCTCATCGGAGTAGCGAGCGTCGCGTTCGTCGTCGAAGTATTCGGGCCCCGCTCGGACACGTGGACGGTGCGCATCGCGTGGTGCGTCATCCTGGAAGCGGTCGCGGGCTGCTTCGCGGCGGGTACGGAGGGGTTCGCGGAAGTGTTCGCATGTCTCGTCGGCCTCATCCTCGTGCTCGTCGCGACGGCGCAGGTGCGCGAACGCTATCGCGCCATGTTCGAACGGAACGAACGCTCCGCATTCTGGTCGTTCTTCGCGCTGTTCGCCTACGTGATGCCGTTCGTCATCGGATTCGCCGTCGGCGCGGCCATGCGTAGGCCCCGCGCGGTCGGGTTCGGCGGCCTGGGGCTCCTGGTCTTTCTTCTCGGCCTCTATCTGTGCGCGTCGGTCATGCTCGACCGCCGCGCGCCGAAGCTCGCCCGATGGTGCCTGCCCGAAACGCGGCGGTCCGCCTGAAGGGATATGTTCTCGTGCAGCAGAGCCGCCCCCGAGGCGGCTCGACTGTTTCAGGCCCTTCGCCGCTAGCGCTTCAAGTCGTTGAACGAACGTTCTATGCGGTTCACGACCTCTTCCGCCATCACGATGTACCAGAGCCCGCTTCCTTCGGGGACGCCGCCGACCGCAGCCGCGTTGATGTCCTCGACGAGTTCCTCAAGGCGCATGCCGCGAGCGCGCTCGGCGAGATTTTCCATGGCGGTTACGTTTTCATTGCCGGCATTCGCCGTATCGAGCGCCGCCTGTATGACCATGAGTACCGCCTCCGGACGCACGATGGCGTAGCGCTCGCGAAGCGCAGGAATGGCGAGCGCATCGTGAAGCACCTTGCGGGTCATCGCTACCGCTTCATTCTCGTCGCACTGCCGCGCCTCCGCCGCCTTCTGGCGGCGCAGCTCCTCAAGCCGGTCGTTCGGGATGATATCCGCGCCTTTTTCGCTTCCTTTCTTCGGCCCTTCGAAATCGCTCATGAAAGAGATGGTAACACGGCAAAATGCGCGATGTCCTCTCGCGGTATGAGAAGTGGTATAGTTTCCGCATCATGCCAGGCGGAGAGAAATCATTCGTGCCTCGGGCACCGGCGGTCTCGCAGGAGAAGGAAGACAGTGGACTCGAACGGAAGCTTGCCGCATTCAACGCGGAAGCGGAAAGGGAAGGATGGAAGATGGACATCCTGTCCGGCCCGACGAGCAAGATTTTCGAACAGGGATTGAAGGACCTCGATTCTCGCGAAGAGATGCTGCTCGCGCTCTGTCTCAACAACAGCTACTACAAACGGGAGAACATCTACCGGATGCTCAAGTTCTCGCTCGCGTTCTCGAAGAGCGTGCAGGTGTTCACCACGGACGGTCCCGCCCGGCACAACTATCGGGCGTTCGGAAAGGATGAGGCGTACGCGGAGAGGAAGACCCGTCTCGAACGCAATCACCTGCGCAATCTCACGAACGACGCTCTCGGTCTCATCAACAAGGACCTGCCGCCCGAAGAGCAGAAGACGGTGGCGTTCATGGATTGGGAACGGATATACGCTGACCCCGAATACCGGGAGTCGCTCGACATGCTGAAGAAGCTGTACGAAAGCAACGAAGAGTTCCGCAGCGATATAAACTCCATAACGACGCAGGTGCTCCTAAGCCGCGTCGGCATAAATAAGGATACGGAGGCGGTTCTCGAAGAGGGGATTCAGTACGTGCTCGAAGAGGTCGCGTTCATCGCTTCGTACATGAAGCTCTCGGAAGGCATCAAACCGAAAGCGGAACATGGCAAGGATGGCTTCAACTACATCTACTATGAATCCTGGCCGGTCTTGGAGAAGCTCGTGAACGGCGACTATGACGGCCAGCCGAAGGACGGCATCGGATTCGTCATCGCGAAGATAACGCAATCGGATACGTAAGCCACTGATACGGCACCGCCGCCCGGAAGGGCGGCGGTGTGCGCTTTGACACGTGTTTCGAGTTGTTGCGGCGAGTCCGCTCGACCAGCTAGAAATCCTAGGTCAGAAGCCGCGCTCGCAAGGCGCGGGATGCGCGCGAGCGCAGGCGTATCCAAGCACGCGACGGAGCGAGCGAGCGGGACCCGCAACGCCGCGAGAGCGGCTTATGGCCGGATTTCCTACACCCCGATAAGGACGGGGATGACCATCGGCGCCTTGTTCGTGCGCGTGAAGAGGAACCCCGCGAGCGTATCCGTGAGCTGGTTCTTCACGTAGTCGAGGTCTACCGGGTTCATGTTCCGGGTCGAATCCTCCACGGTCTTCTTCACGAGGAGCCGCGCCTGGTTCAGCATGTCCTGGCTTTCGCGCAGGTACACGAAGCCGCGGCTGATGATGTCCGGCGACTTGCGCAGCTTTCCGGTCTTGAGGTTCACCGTGGCGATGACGACGAACATGCCGTCCTTGGCGAGCATCTGGCGGTCGCGGATGACCACCTCCTGCATGTCGCCCACGGAGAAGCCGTCCACGACGAGCTGTGCGGAGGGCACCTTGTCCTTGTGGACGTTGAGCTTCTCGCCGTCGACGATGTCGATGACGGTGCCGTTGTCCGCGAGGATGATGGTGTCTTTCGGACGCCCCGCCTGTTCCACCGCCTTCGCGTGGCACGTGGTCATGGAACGGTAGCCGTACGCGGGCATGAAGAACTTCGCGTTCACTTTCTGGTTTATCCAGACGAGCTCGCCCGTGTTGCCGTGGCCGGTGGAGTGCACGTCCGAAGAGCGGTAGTGGATGAGCGTCACGCCGTGGCGGTAGAGGTTGTCTTTCAGCTTCTGCACCGCGATCTCATTGCCCGGAATCACGGACGAAGAGAGGACGATGGTGTCGCGGTCCGTGAGCTGGATGCTCTTATGCTGCTTCGTGGCGATGCGCATCAAGGCCGCGAACTCTTCGCCCTGCGCGCCGGTGGCGAGGACGAGAATCTTATCCGGCGGATAGTCCGTGAGCTCTTCCGCGCGGATGAGCGTCCCTTTTTGGAGCGTGATGAGGTTCAGTTTCTGCGCTATTTCCAGGTTCGTCCGGATGGAGCGGCCTTCCGTGACGACGTGCTTGCCGAGCGATTCGGCGATCTGGATGATGTGCACCATGCGCTCGAACTGCGACGCGAAGGTGCCGATGATGAGTCGGCCCTTCACCGTCTTGATGATGTCTTCGAGCGTCTGGTACACGCGCTTCTCGGGGATGGAGAACCCGTCCTTCTCCGCGTTCGTCGAGTCCGCGATGAATATGAGGTTCTTGTCCTTGCCGAGTTCGCTCCATTTCTTCTCTTCATGCTCGACGGGGATGCCGTTCTCATGGTCGAGCTTCAGGTCTCCCGTGGCGACGACGTTCCCGTACGGCGTCTCGATGGAGATGCCCATCGAATCCGGTATCGAGTGCGTCACCGGGAAGAACTTCACGTTCGTGTTGCCTATCTTGTGGCGCGAGCCGGGCTCGACGACGACGATGTTCAGCGCCGGCACGTCCGGATATTCCTCCTGGCGCTTCAGTATCATCACCGAAGAGAGGTTCTGGGTGTAGATGGGCGGGTTGCCGAAGCGGCTCATGAGGAAGGGGATGCCGCCGATGTGGTCGAGGTGCGCGTGCGTGATGAGCACGGCGCGGACGCGGTCCCGGTTCTTCTCGAGGTACTTCGTGTTCGGGAGGATGTAGTCCACGCCCGGGCTGCCGTCTTCGGAGACGAACTGGAAGCCGGCGTCGAGGACGAAGATGTCCCCGTTCGCTTCCACCGCGCACATGTTGCGTCCCACTTCCTCCACGCCGCCGAGCGGGATGACGCGAACGACGTTCGCCGCCGCGGGTTCGGGATAATAGTCCGGTCCCTTCTTGTCCTTCGGAGGATTCGCTCCGGGACGGCGGAGCATGCGCTGGATGCGGCGCGAAGCGCCGCCGCCGCGCCGTCGTCCGCCGCGTTCGCGCGGCGCGCCGCCGCGGCGCGGGCCGCGATTATGCGAAGGGCCGCGTCCGCCCGGAGTCTCGAAGCGGGGTTCGCGAGGCGCTCCCGGTGCCGGCGCCGGTGCCGGCGCTGGTGCGGCTGCCGGAGTTCCTGTCATAGTCATACATTCTTTCGTTACAATCTGATTCGGTTAAATAAGTGCGCACAGTTCGATTCGCTTAAACGCGTATCGTACGAAAATAGTTCCCGTTCACCGCGCGTTCCCGCCGGGAACGAGGAAGGGCCACACCTTCTCCGTCGCCGCATACCACCCGGCAACGGAGGCGAAACGGTCCGACGGCGTCGTGATCTGCGGCAAGGTCACGCCCTTAAGCCATGCGGGCACGCGATACAGGAAGTCCGGCGCGTAGAGGAACGCCGCGGGGTAGTCCGCCGAGATGTCGTCCTCTATCTGCTGCAGGTCCTGCACCCGCTTCGCAGGGTCGCTTTCCGTCCGCGCCGCTTCGAGAAGCTTGTCCACGTTCTTGTTCGCGTAGGACGCGATGTTGAGGCCCGGGTCGTTCCGCTCCTGCGAATCCCAGAACGCGAACAGGTCGCGGTCGCGGCCCACCACCATGCCGAACAGCAGGGCGTCGAACTTGCGCGGACGGATGACGTTCTGGTTCAGGTCGCCCGGCTCGTACAGTTCGATATCCGTAGGCACGCCGAGCTCTTCCCAGTCCGCCTTCACCGCTGACGCGACCGCCTTCAGCTCCGGCACGTTCGACGTACGGATGGTGACGGAGAGGGAATCCTGCTTCGCCGCCTTGTTCTTCCACGTCCGCGCGTCGCTGTCGTACGTCCAGCCGCCCTTCTCAAGGATGGCGGCCGCGTCCTTGATGCGCGAAGCGGACGCGGGCACGGGCGTTTCCGTGATGCCCGAACCCGGCGGCACCGGTCCCATGATCGGCGTCGCGTAGCCGCCGAGCACGTCCGCGGTAATCGCCTCGCGGTCGATGGCGAGCGAGAGCGCCTGCCGCACTTCCGCGCGCGCGAAGACGGCGTTCTCGTTCGGGTTGAAGAAGACGCCGAAGATTTCCGCGTACGGCGCGGTGAGCGCATCCGCTCCCGGAAGCGAATGCGCGCTGTCGACCGCGCCTGCGGCGAGCGCCGCGGCAAGGTCCTCCTGCCGCGAGAAGAACGAGAAGCTGATGCGGTCCAGGTGCGGGCGGCCGAGCACGTACGTGCGCGACGCGCCGAGCGTGTAATCCGTGATGATGCCGCTCGCGTTACGCGATACGTTCTTCACGACGAACGGTCCCGCGCCGACGGGTGCCGTCTCGAGGTCGGAGAACGGGAACTGTTCATCCGAGACGTTCCGCCAGAGGTTCGCGGGAAGTATGCCGAGCGTGGTGTTCTCAAGGAACGGCGCGTACGGGGACGGGAGCGTGAACTCCACGGTCGTCGCATCGAGCGCCTTCGCCTCTATGCCGTCCCAGGATGCCTGTTCCGGGCTTTTCAGCCCCGGGTCCTGCGCCTTCTCGACCGTGAAGACGACGTCGTCCGCCGTGACGGGCGTCCCGTCCGAGAATTTCGCATCCTTGCGGAGCGTGAACGTGTACGTCTTGCCGTCCGGCGATATCCGATACCCGCTCGCGAGCACCGGAACGAGATTGCCGTCCCCGTCTATGCCCATGAGTCCCGCGTACGTGAGCGCCGTAAGGTCGCGGTCCGCGTCCGAAAGCGCGAGGAGCGGATTCACGAAGCGGGGACTTCCGAGCACGCCCTCCGTGAGCGAGCCGCCGTCGGCGGGCACGGACACGAGGAGCCGGTTCTCAAGCCCGAGCCACGCCGCGGCCGCGGCGGCGAGCACGAGGACGCCGAAGAAGACGGTAAGCGCCTTGTCTCCCGCGCTCATCGCTTCGAAGCGCGATTCGAAGTACCCGTGCCACGAAGTGGTCCGGTGCCTGGTGAGCTTATTCCATATCAGGGTTGCTCGCTCCTGCATGTTTTGGGCGGCGTGACGTCGGGAAAATCACGCGTTTCTCTGCTATGCGGCGTGGCCGCGTGCGTGATTAGAGGAATAGACCGAGAACGGCGAACACCACGAAAAGCACCGCGCTCACAATCGTCGCGTTGAAAAGGAATTTCTCCGCGCCTCTGCGCTTGTAGAATGTCGACGCGAAATTGTCCCCGCCAAAAGCTCCGCCCAGGCTGGCGCCGCGCTGCTGGAGCACGATGCCCACTATGAGGAGGAGAGAGAGTACGATTTCTGCGTACGGCACGATTGTTCGAAGTGCCTCCATCGGTAGCCGTACCTTAGCACGAGGCGGCTTGTCCGCGCAAGGACGCGCCGCTGCGGGCTGCGGGAAGGCAGAAACGCGCGGAAGTTGACGCCGCCCGTCCGCGCTCCTATACTCGGGGCAACGCGGTGCCTTCGGCACCGGCGGGCGTTTCGAGAAGGAACGTTCACATTATCGGCTCTAGCATAACGATTTCACACGCATGGCAAAGTCAACAGGACTTTCTTTGAAGCCGCTTGGCGACCGCATCGTCGTCGCGCCGGCGAAACAGGAGGGGGAGCGCAAGCTCGCGTCGGGCATTATCATTCCGGAAACGGCGGACAAGGAGAAGCCGGAACAGGGGAAGGTGGTCGCCGTCGGCGAGGGCAAGTACGAGGACGGCAAACGCGTGCCGATGACGGTCAAGGTCGGCGATAGCGTGCTCTTCAGCAAATACGGATACGACGAGGTGAAGGTGGACGGCGAGGAATACTACATACTCTCGGAGTCGAACGTGCTCGCGGTTATCGGCAAGTAACACGGATATCATGGCGAAACAGATCCTATTTTCGGAAGACGCGCGCAAGAAGCTCCACGCGGGCATAGCGCAGGCGGCGCGTGCGGTGAAGGTCACCTTGGGCCCGCGCGGCCGGAACGTCGTCCTCGAGAAGAGCTACGGCGGACCGCGCATCACGAACGACGGCGTCTCCATCGCGAAAGAGATTTCGCTCAAGGACCGGTTCGAGAACATGGGCGCGGAAATCGTGAAGGAAGTGGCGAACAAGACGAACGACACCGCGGGCGACGGCACGACGACCTCGGTCGTCCTCCTCGAAGCGCTCGTCGACGAAGGCCTCGAGCGCGTGGTGCGCGGCGGCAGCGCGATGGCGATACGCACGGGCATGGAAAAGGCGAAGCAGGCGGCGGTCGCGGAACTCAAGAAGATGGCGAAGCCGGTTTCCGGAAAGAGCGACATCAAGCAGGTCGCGAGCATCTCCGCGGAGTCGGAATCGCTCGGCACCATCATCGCGGAAGCGGTGGACAAGGTTGGTCAGAACGGCGTCGTCACCGTCGAGGAGTCGCAGGGCATGGAACTGTCCTACGATGTCGTCGAAGGGCTCCAGACGGACAAGGGCTACGTGTCCGCGTACATGGTGACGAATCCGGAACGCATGGAAGCGGAGATGAAGGACGCGCTCATCCTCATCACGGACAAGAAGGTGGGGAACGTGCAGGAAATCCTGCCGATTCTCGAGAAGGTGGCGCAGTCGGGGAAGCGCGAGCTCGTCATCATCGCGGATGACGTGGAAGGCGACGCGCTCTCCACGTTCATCGTGAACAAGCTGAAGGGCACGTTCAACGTGCTTGCGGTGAAAGCCCCCGGCTACGGCGACCGCAAGAAGGATATGCTCGGCGACATCGCGACGGTGGTGGGCGGCCAGGTCATTTCCGACGACGTGGGCCTCAAGTTCGAGAACGTGACGCTCGCCATGCTCGGCAAGGCCGCGCGCGTCGTCGCGACGAAGGATTCGACGACCATCGTGGGCGGCAAGGGCAAGAAGGCGGACATCGCCTCGCGCATCGCGCAGCTCAAGGCGCAGATAGAGAACTCCGATTCGAAGTTCGACAAGGAGAAATTCGGAGAGCGCATCGCGAAGCTCTCCGGCGGCGTGGCCGTCATCTCTGTGGGCGCCGCGACGGAGACCGAGATGAAGTACCTCAAGGACAAGATAGACGACGCGGTGAAAGCCACGAAGGCGTCCATCGAGGAGGGAATCGTCGCGGGCGGCGGTACCGCGCTCGCGAAGGTCGCGAAGAAGATCGCCGATGCGGGCGCGAAGCTGTCCGACGACGAGAAAGTCGGCTTCGACATCGTCGTGCGCGCGCTCGAGATGCCGCTCGCGCAGATCGCGATAAACGCGGGCAAGGACGACGCGTCGCTCATCATCTCCAAGGTGCAGGGCGGCAAGGCTAACGCGGGCTATGACGCGATGCGGGACGAGATGGTGGAGGACATGCTTGCGGCGGGCATCATCGATCCGGCCAAGGTGGCGCGCCAGGCGCTCGAGAACGCGGTCTCCGCGGCGGCCATCCTCCTCACGACGGAAGCGGCGGTCGCCGACATTCCGGAGCCGAAGAAGGAGAACGGGGGAGGCGGCATGGGCGGCGGAATGGATTTCTAGGGGCTCGTTCAGGACCGGACTCGCTTCCGAATCGCACGCCTATCGTTCGCTGCGCGCGAAACGGATTAAGATTTCGGATTAAGAAAGTCAAAAGCCCGCGGCGCCTTGGCGCCGCGGGCTTTTGACTTTTACCTGCCCGCGGTATTCAATTGCCGGCGAACGAGTACAAGAAACAAGAGGTTCGGGTAATGCGGGTTCATCCGAAACGCCAAGGAGGAATCATGTTCCGGAAGCCGAAGAAATCTCTCGTCATCATCCTGTGCGCATCGCTGTTCGAGATACTCCTTCTTATGACCGCATTCGGCCCGTGGCTCGACCGGCATGTCGCGCCGCTCCGGTATTTCGTTGACGCGGATACGGCCGCCGTCTTCATGGCCGGCTTCGTCCTGGTCTTCGTCGTCGGTTCGAATCGGTTCACCGCGTATCGGGAACGCCGAAAGGCCGCACGCCGGCCGCCTCCGCGGCTCTATAGCAGCGGATGGTGGTGGGAGAAGTCCTCCTGAGAGGCGACGCATGGGCACGGGGCCGCGCATCTTCGCGCGGCCTCTTCCATGTCCGGCGCTTGAAAATCCGGACTGGAGTCTTATACTTTCGGCATGTCTATCCTATATTCCGTTCTCGCGATTATCATCATCCTCGTGCTCTGGGTCGCGTTCGCGTACAATCGTTTCGTCTCGCTCGTCAATCGTACGAAAGAGGCGTGGTCGGATATCAGCGTGCAGCTGAAGCGCCGGTACGACCTCATCCCGAATCTCGTCGAGACGGTGAAGGGATACGCCGCGCACGAGAAGAACGTGCTTGAGGACGTGACCGCCGCGCGCACCGCCGCCATGGGCGCCACGGCGCCTGCGGACAAGGCGCAGGCGGAGAATATGCTCTCCGGCACGCTGAAGTCCCTCTTCGCCGTCGCGGAAAATTATCCGCAGCTGAAGGCGAACGAGAACTTCCTCCAGCTAGAGCGCGACCTCACCGACACCGAAGACAAGATTCAGGCGTCGCGCCGCTTCTATAACGGCAACGTGCGGGACCTCAACACCGCGCTCCAGTCGTTCCCCGGGAATATCATCGCTTCCGCGTTCGGCTTCAAGCCGATGGACCTTTTCGAGCTCGCCTCAAGCGATGCGGCGGCCAATGAACCGGTCAAAGTCAGTTTCTAGTTCCAAAACTTTTTTCAAAACCTCCGGCGAGAGGATGCGCGGTTCGGAAGACTTGAATGGGCTTCTTCCGAATCGCGCATCCCGAGACGGTCTTGAAAAAGGTTTTGCACGTACGCCGTTCTTCGCGCGCGGCGCGCTCCCGCTCCTTCTCGTCGCGCTTCTCGCGCCTTCCGCGCTCCACGCGCAGACGGCGCGCTCGTACTCGTATGCAGGCATCGCGCAGACCTTCACGGTCAACCGCGATTCCACCGTGAATGTCGTCGAGACGCAGTCCTTCGATTTCAACGGCTCGTACCACCAGGGAGAGCGCACCATCCCGCTCAAGGGCGTCGACGGCATAAGCGACATATCGGTCACGGACACGACGCTCGGCCGCGCGGATGTCTATGCGGGTTCCGCGCCGCTTGATAAGAACGACCCGTCGAACTGGGGGAAGTACGTGACGTATCAGTCGGGCGGCAATCTCGTCATCGACTGGTACTACGCCGACCCCGGCGCGAATCACTCGTGGCAGCTGCGCTACACGCTCCACGGCGCCATCGGGTTCTACGCGGACCACGACGAACTCTACTGGAACCTCTTCACGTCCTACAGCGTGCCGGTCGAGCAGGCGGAAGCCATCCTTACGCTTCCCGAACCGGACCCGAACATGAAGTACGCGCTCTATGTGAACGGCGACCACCATGCGACGGTCGAGACGTACAACGGCGGTCGGACCATCGACATCACGGCGCATCAGTTCGCGGCTCACGAAGTCATGACGGTCGCCATCGGATGGAAGAAGGGAATCGTCTCGCAATCCGCATACTGGAAGGACTATTTCTTCCTGAATTGGCAGTACCTGGCTTCCTTCGTCCTCATTGGTCTCGCTGGTCTCTTCGCATTCTTCCTGCCGCGCATCCGCGAGAAGCGCCTCGGAAAAGGAGTCATCATCGCGCAGTACGCGCCTCCGGAAAACCTGCCGCCCGCGTTCGCGGACGTGCTCATGCACGGGAAGGTGACCGCGCGGACCTGGCCGGCGACCATCGTGGACCTCGCGGTAGGCGGGTATCTGCGCATCGCGAAGGGAGGGCCGCAAGCGCCGCAGAAGGATGCGAAACCCGCCCGGCCCTTCTCGCTCGCATTCTGGGCGATAGTCGCGCCGCTCGTCCTCATGGTCCTGCTCGTCCTGTATCTCGGCGGCGGGCAGAACTTCGGATTCGATGTCGCGATCATCCTGCTCCCCATCGTCGCGTTCATCATCCTCGGCTATGCCATGGTGTACCTCGGGAAGTTCGCGAGCGCGCTCGTTCTCGTTCCGTCGCTTTTAAGCGGCTATACGCTCACGAAGACCGACGCGGACGGTTCCGCGCTCCATGCGTACGAGAAAAACCTGCTTGACCTCATCTTCGCCGACGGCTCCGAATTCTGGACCGACGATGTCCGGAATCGGACCTCGCGGCAGAGCCGTCTCCAGAAAGGATTCAAGGAACTTGAAAAGGAATTGTACGAAGAAGCCGCGGCGACGCTCCCGGATTTCAGCATATCGCCCGTGTTCGCGAACCGGTGGCGCAATAGGATACATTTCTTCTTTTCCTTCGGGTTTGTCCTCCTGGTGTTCGTGATGCAGGGAGCCATAAGCCTTCCGACGGTGCTCGCGCTATTCGGAAGCGGCACCGTGCTCCTGTTCGGGCTTATCATCGCGGGATACATCGTGCTCTGGGGAGTCGTATTCCACACCGCGACGAACGCGACGGGAATACGGGTCGTCGAGGACCTTCGCGGCTTCAAGCAGTATCTTGAAACCGCGGAACGGTATCGGCTCCAGAATCTCACGCCCGATACTTTCGAGAAATATCTTCCGTACGCCATGCTCTTCGGCGTCGAGAAGAAATGGGCGCGCGCCTTCGAAGGGATGGCCATGCCACCGCCTCGATGGTATGCGGGAAGTACGGCGTATGCCGTGGGGGTCGCGGCGAGCGCCTCAGGCTTTTCGCCCGCGGTCTTCACCGGTTCGTTCAGCGCGAGCTTCGCCTCATCCTTCGCGAGTTCCGGAGGAGGCGCTGCAGGAGGCGGTGGCGGCGGGGGTGGGGGCGGAGGAGGCGGTGGGGGCGGCGCGAGCTAAAGCGCATTTCCCTTCGGGTTTGGTATCATACGCGGATATGCCGAGCCTCTACGACGAACGCGCGAGCAATATCCGCCGCACATGGCTGCTCATCACCGGGTTCCTCGTGATGGTCATCGCGGTAGGGTACGCCATCTCCTGGTACTACCAGAGTCCGGCCATCCTCTACCTCGCCGTCATCCTTGCGGTCGGTACGAACTTCTACGCGTACTGGGCGAGCGACAAGCTCGTGCTCTCCATGAACAACGCGCGGCCCGCGACGCGCGAAGAATTCTTCGATTTCTATACCGTCGCCGAGAACATGGCCATCACCGCCGGACTCCCGACGCCGAAGCTCTACGTCATCGACGACCCGGCGCCGAACGCGTTCGCCACCGGCCGCGACGAGAAGCACGCGGTGGTGTGCGCGACCACGGGACTCCTTTCCATGATGACGCGCGCGGAACTCGAGGGCGTCGTCGCGCATGAGATGAGCCACATCAAGAACCGCGACATGCTCCTCATGACGGTCGCGGTCGTGCTCGCGGGCTTCGTCGCCATCCTCGCGCAGATCTTCCTGCGCATGTCGTTTTGGGGCGGGGGAGGCAGGAGGAATGAGAACGGGAACGCCGGCGCGCTCCTGGCCGTGCTCGCGATAGTCGGCATCATCCTCGCGCCCTTGGCCGCGAAGCTCATCGAGCTCGCCATCTCGCGCCGCCGCGAATATCTTGCCGACGCTTCAGGCGTCCTCCTCACGCGCTATCCGGAAGGCCTCGCGTCCGCGCTCGGGAAGCTCGGCGCGTACCAGGCACCCATGCGCCGCGCGAACCTCGCGACCGCGCATCTTTTCATAAACGACCCGTTCGGCGCGAAACAGGGAAGCGCGTCCGCATGGATAGAACGGCTGTTCTCGACGCACCCGCCGATTCCGGATCGCATCAAAGCGCTTCTCGGAAATCGCGCAGGTGCATAACCCGCTTGAAATCGGCAGGGCAGAGGCATATGCTCCTCTTCATCGGTTCCGCTGCGGGACCGATGCGACCGCCCTTGGAGGGGTCGCTTGCACACAGGGCTTGGGAGGCCTGCATGACAGACAGGAAAGCACCGAAACCGAATGGTCATCTGGTGATTGAAGAAAGCGGTCGGCACTATGTGCGGTTCGTCGGCGAATTCGTTCCGCTCGCCGAACCGCCCAAAGTGCCCGCGCACCGCCGCAGTCCGCAGTTCTCGACCGTGACGACTCGTCACGTGGCAGAGCCGCGGCACTCGGCGTACTGACCGCTCCTGTTTGTTGCGTTTGAAAAGGGCGGCGCGTATCGCCGCCCTTTCGTTTTTAAACGAACTCGAACCGCATCCTCCTTTCGCCCGGACGACCGACGCCAAACATACCGATATATCGGTATAGTTCCCAATCGACGGTGGGGAAAGCGCGGTGTGGAAAGTTCGGGAGGGAACGTGTAGTATGCGACGAACGGAGGCGTCGCATAGCGGTCTAGTGCGCACGCTTGGAAAGCGTGTGAGGGGAAACCCTCCGAGAGTTCGAATCTCTCCGCCTCCGCCAACAGTACTTTTTATCGGTGCTATGCCGAGCCTTATTCTACGCGGTGACTACAGCACGCGTTTGAGGAAATCAAGATAGGGCTCGGGGGATTCGAACTTTTGCGAACGTACGTTTAGAATATGAACGTGTACGACCTTTTGTTTACATGGCAACCGCTTGTAGGGGCCCTGGTGGGCGCTGCCGCACCGCTATGTCTATATCTCCTCACTCGGTGGTATTTCGAGAGGCGGGACTACCGTTTGAGGTATCTCTGAGTGAATGCGCCTTTCTCGTCCATGAGACCGAAGTTCTCCATGGCCAAGAACATGCGTTCGCGGATCTCCGGAGGGATCGGCTTGTTCCGCACGAACCACTCGTGGAGCTCCCCTTAAGGAAACCCCGCTAGAGGCCAGTAAACTCCTGGTCAGAGTCGCTCTAGCGGGTAGTGTCCGAAAGGATACTGGCCCCTTCGGGGGTCGCGATGGCCAGGAGCTTACTGGGAAGGGCTCCTCGTCGCGCAAAACCCG
>JAGWYL010000021.1 GCA_018969385.1 Patescibacteria group bacterium | reverse complement strand
GCAAAAATAAAACGCCCGTACGGGCGTTTTATTTTTGCTGTGGAGGTGTCGGGAGTCGAACCCGAGTCCGAATCCGGTCAGTGAGATGAGTCTACGACGCGTAGCCGACGTTAGTGGTTCGACGGGATGCGAGGAACGTCAGCGAAACCATTCCCGTCAGAGTCCTTCGTTAAGTGGCGCGGGCGGACGGCCGCGCACCGATCTCATGGATGATTCCGCCCGCGCCTTCCGCCATGAGAACCGGAAGGGAAGACGTCGCCTAGGCGAGGAGCGCGTTACGCGCTGGCCTTCGCGTAGGCAAACGCGAGGTCGCCGACCTTACCGAAGTAGGGAGACTTCATCGCGCGTGCAACGAAATTGTTGGCACGTTTAGTGCCCACCAGTTTCAGGTGTTGGATGGGCGTGCACCGCGTCGCACATTCTCAAAGAGCGAACCGTCAAAGCCGGTCACCCCCGCGCTGCATGCTGCAGGAGCAGCATGCAGCGCGGGACTTTCCGACCATCCGTGCCGCCTATCCGGAAAAAAGAGGGCGCTCGGGCCGCTAGGCCAATTCTACCCTCTTTTTACGGATAGGCGGCACTCTCGCCCCCTCTCCTCGGCGAACGTTTCCGCAGGCGGAAGCCTGAAGAGCGTTCGCTTTCACCCGCGGAAACCGAGCCGTCATCCTACCCCCTCTTTAGTACGCGCGCCGCTTCCCGTTTCGCGTCTTTCCGTTTCAGGTCTTCGCGCTTGTCGGCCTTTCCTTTGCCGCGCACGATAGCGAGCCGCACCTTCACCAGGTCGCCCTTAGTATACAACTCAAAAGGCACGATTGTCAACCCTTTCTTCGCTTCCGCATCCGCAAGCTGCCGGAGCTCCTGCTTCGTGAGGAGGAGCCGCCGCGCACGTTCCGGGTCATAGTCCTTGTCCGCGTTCTTCGCCTGGTACGGCGGGATGGTCATGCCGAGGAGGTACGCTTCGCCGCCGCGTATCACGATGCGCGCGCCGTCCATGGACCCCGTCTTCTCGCGGAGCGCCTTCACTTCGGAACCGGTGAGTTCGATGCCGGCAGAGAAATCCTCGAGCCGTTCGAACCGGAGTCCCGCCTTCTTATATTCCACGAGCGTGGGCATATCCGGTGAGGACTACTTCGGATCGCGCCGCGATATGCGCCGCGCGTCACGCAAAATACGCCCGACCTGACAGGTCATCGTCCGTAGGCGCAGCGGCATAGCCGCTGCGCGAGCGCATACATCCGAAGTTGTCCTACCGGGCATGCGGTGACTATAACATTGACTTTCCCTCTCTGCGCGGTAGCGTTTGCGGGTGCTGACGAAAGGGGAGGAAACCCACATGATCTTTCAGGCATTCGAAGGCGATGCTCCGGCGTTTGTCAGAGCGTGTCTTCGCGAAAAACGGTTCCTTGAGACCGGTGAGCCCGAGTACGGCGGAAACGACATTGCCATCTACGGGGACAGCGGACTCCTGCTCGGCGTGCAGACGCCGGTGTGCCTGCTCATCCTCAAGGCCCTCGGCCTGTGGCCGTCGGTCAAGATAGCGGTCGGCTGCTCGACGGCAGCGCCGCCCGTGCTCTACGCCGCCGCAGACCAGATTACGCGCGGCCTCACCATCTACTTCCGCGAGTGCGTCACGCGGCAGTTTCTCAACAAGCGGCTTCTCGTGCGCGAGAAGCCCGGCGTCTACGCGATGGGCGCGGACTACCTCATGAGCGTCTTCAACGACCGGCGTTCGAAGGGCGTGGACCGCGCCGCGGTTCGCCGCTCGCATACCGACGCGTATGCGGTCGCGACGGACTTCGAAACGGGCGCGGCGAAATACTTCTCGCTTCGCGACGCGTCCATCGACCCCGTCCGCGCCGTCACCGCGTCTCTTGCCGACCCCGTGTTCTCTCACGGAAACGTGGAACTGCGCGGACGGCGGTACTGCGACGGAGGCATCGGCGCGCCGTTCGGGATAACGAACATCCTGAAGCGCTTTCATCCGAAGCATCTGCTCGTCATCGCGAACGGCTCGGAGTCGCAGAAACTCGACCCGAACCGATATCCGAACGGCCCGGCGCTCGGACGGCTGCCGGAACATATCCGCAGCGCGATCCGCGCGCAGCCCGAGACCGTCGCGAAAGAGATCGCTGCGGCGCGCAAGGCGAAGGACTGCAACGTGGTCATCTTCTGGGGACCCGAAGGCCGGAGTCCGGTGGAGCGTGTCGGCAAGACGATACGCGATACCGGGAAGGACGCGGCGCGGCTCTTCCTGGCGCCGTTCCGCACGGCGTTCTGACGCGCACTTGATCCGGGCTTCGCCGATGGCGGAGCACCGGATTCTTTTTACTTTTTACTCGGCGAACAATCCCTTGATCTCTTCGCTCTTCGCCATGAGGTCGTCATAACCCATGTAGAAGGCTTCGCACACCTTGCGACGGTTGCGCGTCGCGACGCCGACCGGAAGCGGTTCCGAAGGAGAGAGGCAGGTGAATTGCAGGTTTTCCGGCCACGCTATCTCCTTATGCTGTTCGATGTCGTTCAGTACCGCATCGCGAAGCCCGGACGGCTGCAGGTGCGCGTACGTCTTGAGCGCTATCCGGGCAAGGCGGCTCGGCGCGTTCGTATTGGTGATGCAGAGGATGCGCCTCGCTCCCGCGTCAAGCGCTTTCTGAATCAGCGTCGCCGTACTCGTCGCCATGTCGCCGTCCAGATAGCCGTGCGAACCGAGCCGCACGTGACCGTTATAGAGGATGGGTATCGCCTTTGCCGCGCGCATGACCTCATAGGGGTCGAGCCAGTATTCGTTGCTTAGGAAATTCGCGACGCCGGTCTCTTCATCCACCACCGGCACGAACCAGCGCGTCGGCGTCGCTTCGAACCGCTTCACGTCGAGCGGCATGAATTCCCGGAACACCCTGTCGACGAGGTAATCCACCCGCATCTTCGGCACGGGGAAATAGCTGATGAATTCGGGCGTCGGCACGTACCGCGTCCATACCGTCTCGCCCGCGTCGAACTGCCTGGCCAAAAAATAGAACATGTTGCCGACGCTGCCGGACGCGGAAACGTAGATGTCAGGGTCCGTGAGCCCGAGCTTCTTCGCGAGCGCCGTGAGCGCGCCGCCGGAGTACGCGCACTTCATGCCGCCGCCGGACGTGATGATGGCTACGGGTTCGGTTCGCATGATAATGGAAGGGAGAAGATAAGTAGTGTACGATACGGACACTATGGCCGAAAACGCCCCGAAGGGGAACGGAAAGCCGGGGAAAAAGAAACAGCCGCTCCTTGAGAAGGGGCGGGGAAAGCTGCAGCAGCGTATGCCGAAACTGGTAGGCGGCCCTTCGTTCATGGGGAACCTCCTCTCCACCGTCCTCATCTTCCTCATACTGATGAGCGCGTATTCGCTCATAAGCGGTACGGGAACGCCGCCCAAGGAGATTCCGCTTTCGGAAGTGGCGACGGACGTGAAGGCGGATGCGGTGAAGTCCATCGACGTTTCCGGCGACCAGCTTTCGCTCACGTATAACGACGGGACGCAGAAAGTGTCCCGCAAGGACCCCGCATCCGGTCTTCCGGAAACGCTCGCCACGTACGGCGTGACGCCGGACGAGCTCGCGAAAGTCGCTATCACGGTGAAGGGCGAATCCGGATTCCAGTACTGGTTCATCACGCTCGCGCCGTTCATCGTCCCGCTCATCTTCCTTGCCGTGCTCGTGTGGTTCCTTACCAGGCAGGTGAAAGGCGCGGGCATGCAGGCGTTCTCGTTCGGGCAGTCGAAGGCGCGCATGATAGACCCGGCGGACAAGAGCCAGCGCGTGACGTTCGCGGATGTCGCGGGCGCGAAGGAAGCGAAAGAGGAACTCATGGAAATCGTCGACTTCCTCAAGAATCCGAAGAAGTTCCTCGACATCGGCGCGCGCATCCCGAAAGGCATCATCCTCATGGGCGCGCCGGGAACGGGCAAGACCCTGCTCGCGCGCGCGGTGGCGGGCGAAGCCGGCGTGCCGTTCTTCTCCATCAGCGGTTCGGAGTTCGTCGAGATGTTCGTCGGCGTCGGCGCCAGCCGCGTGCGCGACCTCTTCCAGATGGCGAAGAAGACCGCGCCCGCCATCATCTTCGTGGATGAGATTGACGCCGTCGGCCGCGTGCGCGGCAGCGGTGTGGGCGGCGGGAACGACGAACGCGAACAGACCTTGAACCAGATACTCGTGGAGATGGACGGCTTCGAGCCGCATGAGAAGGTCATCGTCATGGCCGCCACGAACCGTCCGGACGTGCTTGATCCCGCACTCCTTCGTCCCGGTCGCTTTGACCGCCGCGTCACCATCGACCTTCCGGACCGCAAGGACCGCGAAGAGATCCTGAAGATACACGCGCGCGAGAAGCCGTTCGGCCCTGACGTGAACCTCGAGGTCATCGCGGAACGCACGCCCGGTTTTTCCGGCGCGGAACTCTATTCGCTCATGAACGAAGGCGCCATCCTTGCCGCGCGCGAAAGCCGCAAGGAGATCACGCAGTACGACCTGATACGTTCCATCGAGAAGGTGATGCTCGGACCCGAACGGAAGAGCCACCTCCTTTCCGCGAAGGAGAAGCGCCTCACGGCATACCATGAGGCCGGTCACGCGCTCGTCGCGTCCGTGCTTCCGTACGCGGACCCCGTGCACAAGATTTCCATAATCAGCCGCGGGCGCGCCGCTGGCTACACGCTGAAGCTCCCGTTCGAGGACAAGAAGATGCAGTCCAAGAAGCAGTTCCTCGACGATATCGCGAGCGCGCTCGGCGGCTATGTCGCGGAGGAGGAGATTTTCGGCGACGTCACCACGGGTCCGCATAACGACCTCGCCGTCGTCACCGCGCTCGCGCACGACATGGTCGCGCGCTACGGCATGAGCGATACGCTCGGCGTCTCCGCATTCGGTTCGGAACGGCAGATGGGCGTAGAAGGATATTCGCAGGACGTCGCCGCGAAGATAGACGCGGAAGTCGCGCGCATCCTCGGGAACGAGAAGGAGCGCGCGCGCAAGACGATTCTCGAGCATCGCGCCGCGCTCGACGCCATCGCGAAGGAGCTCACGGAGAAGGAGACGCTCGAACGCGAAGCGTTCGAGAAGATCCTCATCGCGAACGGCATCAAGCCGAAGGAGAAGGAAGCGGATACGCCGGTACTCGCGGCGGTGTCATAGAGGCGCGTTCGTCATCGCAGAAAGACGGAGCGCGGCGCCCCAGCGGGGCGCCGCGCTCCGTTGCG
The DNA here is from genome assembly GCA_018969385.1 of Patescibacteria group bacterium. GTDB lineage: Bacteria > Patescibacteriota > Minisyncoccia > Phycocordibacterales > Phycocordibacteraceae > C7867-001. The sequence continues at coordinate 11,322 of JAGWYL010000021.1, read as the reverse complement.
CCCGGCTCGGAATATACCGATATATCGGTATATTCCATGCCGCGGTGCGTTCTGCTTTCGCCTTTCCCATCCTGCGTGCGTCATTCTTAAAACGGTGTACATTGTCGAAGTGCGCACCCGCCCCTAGCTCAGTTGGTTAGAGCATCGAGCTTATACCTCGAGGGTCCTTGGTTCGAGTCCAAGGGGGCGGACCAGAACTTCAAACTATGCGTTATCCACATCGTGTAAGGGAAGTCAAACTAGGAGGAAACGGACGGTTATTTTTTTATCGAGTTGATAAAATTCTCCACGTCGTTGCAATACGCGCCAACCACTACGAAGTTGGTAAAACCAGATAGTGCCGACTATTCCATATGCACTGACTCTTTCGCCCGAGCGGTGCGGGCGAGGAGGGCGGGGTGATTTTTTAATTCTGGGTCGGAGGCGACGAGCAGGGCGGCTTCCTTGCGCGCGGCTTCCACCATCTTTACGTTCTTCAGGGCCTCCATCGCGATGTCCGAGATGCCCCACTGCTTGCCGCCGGAAAGTTCGCCCGCGCCGCGTAGCGCGAGGTCGTACTCGGCAAGCTCGAAACCGTTTTTCGCGGTCGTGAATGCCTTCATGCGGTCTTTGGTCGCGGGACCGTACGACTCCGGAAGCGCGAAGCAGTACGCCTGGTGCGTGGAGCGGATGACACGACCGCGAAGCTGGTGTAATTGCGAGAGGCCGAAGCGCTCCGCGCCTTCGATGAGGATGACGGTCGCGTTCGGCACGTTCACGCCCACCTCAACCACGCTCGTGGCGACGAGGATATCCGTCTTTCCCGAAAGGAATCGGTTCATGGACTCTTCCTTTTCCGCAGGCTTCATCTTGCTGTGCAGTATGCCGATGTTCACGTCTTGAAACACGTTCCGTTTCAACCGTTCCGCCTCCGCTTTCACGGACTTCGCCTGGAGCGCGAATTCCTTCGCCGGGTCCGGCTCGTCTATGCGCGGGCAGATGACGTACGCTTGCCGCCCCGCCGCAAGCTCGGCGCGCACGCGTTCGTACGCTTTCTCGCGCGCGTCGGGCGCGATGACTTCCGTCGCGATAGGCTTGCGTCCTACGGGCATCTCGTCAAGGAGCGAGAGGTCCAAGTCGCCGTAAATAGTGAGCGCGAGCGTGCGCGGAATCGGCGTGGCGGTCATGGACAAGAGATGCGGCGCGATGGCGTCTTTGCGCACCAGCTTCTTCCGATGCACGGTGCCGAACCGGTGCTGTTCGTCGATGATGGCGTATGCGAGGTTCTCGAACTTGAGCGTCTTTTCTATGAGCGCGTGCGTGCCGATGACGATGGGGATTTCTCCGTTCGCGACCCATTTGCGGAACTGCGCTTTCGAGATGTGCGTACTCTCCTCGCGATGAATCTTCGACGGGAACTTCCGGCATTCGTGTCCCGTGAGAAGCCCGATTTTTATCGGGTGGTCCTTGAAGTACGAAATGAACGTGGAGAAATGCTGCTTCGCGAGGATTTCCGTCGGACACATGTAGGCCACCTGGAGCGTACCCGCTTGGCGATTCGGCGGTCGCGATGTCGCGACCAGGTACGCGGTCGCCGCGGCGACCGCAGTCTTGCCGCTCCCCACGTCACCCTCAAGGAGACGCGTCATCGGATGCGGCTTCTCGAAATCCGCGACGATGTCCTCGATGACGCGCGCTTGCGCCTTGGTGGGCGGGAAGGGGAACGATGCGATGAAATCCGCGAGCGCCTTGCGGTCCACGGTAACGGGAAGCGCCTTCTCGCGCGCGGCCTCCGCGCGGTTCATCGCCATCGTCACCTGGAGCGCGAAGACTTCTTCGAACGCGAAGCGTTTCTTCGCAGCTTCCGCGTCCTCGCGATTCCTCGGCGCATGCATCCAGACCAAGGCGGTCGTAAGCGTGGGCAGGTGATACTGTGCGCGTACGTTCTCGGGAATCGGGTCCGAAAGCGCTTCGTGCGCGCGGTTCTCGAACACGCGCTTCATCGCGTGATAGAGCCAGAGCGATGAGACGCCTTTGCTCTCCGGATAGACGGGGAAGAAGCTTGGCGCTTGGAGAGTGGAGCTTGGAGAGACCGCGAAGAGAGTGTCGTGGACGTCTTCCGGAGAAATGGGCGTACGGTCTATTTCCGGATTCGCGAGGTACAGGGAGCCGGTCTTACCACCGACACGTCCTGTGGCTTTCACCACCATCCCGTCGTGCAGAGTCTTCGCAATGTACGGCTGGGAGAACCACATCATTTTTATCTTTCCGGACGCATCTTCGAGCCACGCTTCCGCGACCGGCCGGCGGCTCTTCCAGGTCTTCCTCACGTCCGGCTTGCGAATAGTGCCGTAGAGCGTCACGTCCGTACCCAGAGAGGCACCGGCAATGGTGCCCGTCGGCCCCGCCGCTTCATAGCGCGCGGGGAAGTGATAGAGCAGGTCGCGTATCGTCCGGATACTGAGTTTCCCGAGCGCGCGCTTCTGGTCCGTCTTGAGGCGCGGAAAGTGTTTCTCGATGGGGTCGGTCGGGTTCACATAGGCAGTATACAGAAAAGAAAAGGCCCGCCACGCGAGATGCGCAGCGGGCCCTGCCGATTTAAACCGGCGTCAGTTGAAACTGTAGGCGAGCAGGCCCGAATATTGGTCGGAAGTGACGCGCCAGTTGCCGTAGTAGTGGTAACCGGGGCCGTCAGCTCCGTTGCCGCCGAGATCGACGCTGATGTGCGTGTAGTCGAACCCGACAGCCCAGTGCTGCCCGAGTGCATACAGGACGCGTCCGCCAACGGCATAGCCGATGCCGTTCTTGTCCGTCCTGTAGCTCCAGCCGGAGCTATCCGTGTATTTCTGGACATCGGTCGCCTGAAGATAAGCCGCGCCGCCATCAGCGGCGACGAACAGGCGGTTCCCGAAGAACGACATGCCGACGAGACCGCGTGCGGTTCCGAGGAACCCGCCGCTGGCATTGTCGATCTGGTAAATGTCCGTTCCGCAATAAACGGCGGGACAGGACAATATCTTCGACTCGCCGGAAATACCGCCAGCGGTGCCGAAGGACGCAAATGCGCCAAGCTTGATGCCGTAGCCGACGTCGTCTGAGAGGTACCCGACCTCACCGCCGCCGGCGATACCGCTCATGTCGAGCTTCTGCGGCATGCTGCCGCTCGGATTCTCGACCGTGGCGGAACCGCCGCCCACGGAAAGGGCCACATAGGGCCCGGCATAGGCGGCACTGGCGGCGCACAGGGCGACTGCAGCCGCAGTCGCCAGGAAAACTTGCTTCGTCATCTTTCAACCCTCATGCAAGAGCGCCCCATCCCGGAGTGGGCGGGCGTCGGGCTATATATGCATCTGATTTGTCAGTATGTCAATACTTCATCACTACACATCCTTTAGGGCGGAGAGACACCGTTCCGGCTCACGAGAGCGCGACCGCGGGGTGCCGCTGCGGTGGTATACTGCCGTCTCCATGGATAAGGAACATAAGCGCATACTCGCCGCCTACAAGAAGCAGGGCGCGCGCATCGAGACCTCGGCCCGCTCGAAGCTCGCGGGCATGAAGGACTTTTCGCTCTGGTACACGCCAGGGGTGGGTGCCGCCGCGACGCACCTGGCCGCGCATCCAAGGGATGCGCGGCTGATGAGCGTGAAGAAGAATTCCGTCGCGGTGGTGTCGGACGGCTCAGCGGTCTTAGGGCTCGGCAACATCGGTCCCTATGGCGCCTTGCCGGTGATGGAAGGGAAGGCGCTCATCTTCAAGGAGCTCGCGGGAATCGACGCGTGGCCGCTTGTCCTCGACACGCAGGATACGGAAGAGATAATCCGCATCGTGAAGGCCGTCGCGCCGAATTTCGGCGGCATAAACCTTGAGGACATCGCCGCCCCGCGCTGCTTCGAGATAGAGCGGCGGCTTATCGAGGAACTCGACATTCCCGTGATGCACGATGACCAGCACGGCACGGCCATCGTCGTCCTCGCAGGGCTCATGAATGCGGCGAAGGTCGTCGAGAAAGACGTGAAGAAGCTCGCGGTCGTCATCGTGGGCGCAGGCGCCGCGGGAACCGCCACCGCGAACCTTCTAAGCGCGTACGGCATCCGCGACATAGTCGTGACGGACCGGACAGGCGTCATCTACGAAGGCCGAAAAGGCCTTACGCCGAAGAAAGCGGAACTCGCGAAGCGTACGAACCCGCGCGGCATCCGCGGAACGCTCGCGGACGCGCTCATGGGAAGCGACGCGGTCATCGGCCTTTCGGGGGGAGGAAAGCTTCGCGCTGCGGACGTGAGGAGCATGGCGAAGCGCGCGCTGGTGTTCGCGCTCGCGAATCCCGTACCGGAAATCATGCCGGAAGAGGCCGCCGCCGCAGGCGCCGCGGTCATCGCGACCGGCCGCTCCGATTTTCCGAACCAGCTCAACAACGCGCTCGTCTACCCCGGCATCTTCCGCGGCGTCCTCGACCTCGGCGCTCGCTCGATAGACGAGAAGATGAAGTTGCGAGCCGCCGCCGCGCTTGCGGGACTCGTGCCGCGGCCTACCGCGCGGAAGATACTCCCGAATCTCCTCGATAAGCGCGTGGTGCGCGCGATTTCCCGCTCTGTGGGAAAGTGAAAGACAGAAGGGCGGTTCCGGTGTATCATTACCGGCAACGCTTGCTATCGGCACTTCGGGAAACGAACGACATGTCACCCTCTCAACCGGATACCGCACTGCGGAAATGGGTAAAGACGTTACCGTCTTCGCGCATGGTGTACCCGGACACGTTCTTCGATAGGGTGAAGTACGTCGGTTGGCGCTTCTACACGCCTTTCCATCCGTTCTTCCGGGACATCTTCGTCTGGCTCGGCATCCAGTACGTGCTGCGCAAGCTCCGCATACTCCGCTACCGCGGACGCCAGGATTACCTGCTCGGCACGCTCGCGCCCGATGAATCGTTCCGGGAATTCATCGCCTTCCTGCTCGGGGAAGGGTACGGCAATCACTTCATCGCCTGGAAGGATGACGGCCAGGTGGCGAGCCTCCGCAAGACGCTCGATTTCAGATACCAGTATCACATCCGCATCTTCGCGGACGGGGAGGTGCGCGGCCACTACGAATACACGCCCGAATGCCGGCCGTGGCTCCATCTCAAGTCCGTGGGGCAGGAGCCTGCGCACGACGTATTCGAGGAGCTGCTTCGGGGCCGCGTGCTGCCGGCTTAATGGCGGATGCACGTTCGCCTGCCGCGCGAGCTAGTCGCGCTGCACCGCTTGGCGCACGCGCTCGAATACCGATGCGAACCATGCGCGGTCTCTCGGGAACCAGTCCTCATGCGGCGAGCCGAGGACGAGCATCGCGCGCGCGAGCGGAATCCAGTGCGCGTCCGTGATTTCCATAGAGGGAGCGAGTTTCGCGCCGACCGGAGCCGCGAAGAGAAACATATGTATGGTCTTCTCTTCAGGCCCGCTTTTCTCGAAGACATAGACAGGGCGCGTGAACTCGCCGAGGTCGTCGAGGTACTCGAGGCCGGTAAGCCCGGCCTCTTCGCGTATCTCGCGCCGCGCCGCGTCTTCCTCGTCCTCACCTTCGTCCACGTGCCCCTTGGGGAAGAGCCAGGACCTGCTGTTTTCGCTCATGACGAACGCGACGGTGCCGCCGTCGCCGATGACGATGCCGCCCGCGCTTCGCGTCCGCTTCGGTTCCATGCCCGCATGATACCCCGAAAGAACTTTCCGTCCCTCCCGTACTAAGATATACGGGAGAAAGGCTTGCCCGTACGCCAAGATTGCCATAGCGGCAGGTATCGCGGGTACGGCTTGTAAGAAAGGTCCGGTACATCAGGGTTGCGTCGCGTGGCGCGCAGCGCACATGCCGCGAAACGCGTTCATGGCAATCTTGGTGTCCGGGCTTGTGCAGACTAACCCTTGATTTCACCTATGGATAAGAAGAAAGCTCTACTCGCGGGCGGTGCGGCGGCGGTTTCGCTCATCATCGCGCTTCCGGTATTCGCTGCGGAAGCGGTCACGAACGGCACGACGCCGCCCGCAAAGGCGTGGCAGGCGTTCGGCGGAAGGCTCGCGGGCCGCGGGCCCGGCATGGGCGTCGCTGGAACGGTAACGGCGGTCAACGGCTCGACCATCACCTTGACCTCGAGGGACGGCGGGACGTACACGATTGACGCATCGAACGCCTCCTTCACGAAGGATGCGGGAACCGCCATCACGCTTGCCGACATCAAGGTCGGCGATACGCTCCTCGTCGGCGGCAACGTCGTCACGGCGACGCTCACGGCATCGAAGATTCATGACGGCGCGCTGCCCGTCCCGTCCGCGGACAGAGGCATGCCGTTTCAGAAGCGCGCGACGTTCGGCACGGTCGCGTCCGTTTCCGGTTCTTCCTTCACGCTCACGCGCAGGGGGCCGGGCGGTGCGGCGACGGTCACGGTGACGACGGACGCGAACACGACCTACAAGAAGAACGGCCAGGCGGACACGTTCGCGGACGTCACGCTCGGCGCGCGCGTCGTGGTCATGGGAACGAGAGACGCTTCGGGCAACGTCGCGGCGACGAGCGTGAACATCATGGTTCCGCACACGACGCCGCAGAACTAGGATTCGCCTCAAGACCTCCGGCGCATCAGCATGCTGCCGGTCGGGAAACGGATTCCGCTACGAACAGGTCCGATACCAGAACCCCGCGGCGTAGCCGCGGGGTTCTGGTATCCTGGTACCCATATGAGCCGCAAGACGTGGATCTGGATAGGCCTCTTCATCGGTTCCACGATAGGCGGCGCGCTGCCCGCGCTGTGGGGCGGCGATATCGGCCTTTCCATGCCGTCCATATTCCTCACGGCTGTCGGCGGCGGCATCGGCATCTGGGCGGGCTTCACCTTCGCGAATTACATCGGGGCGGAGTAGCGTATGCTCTGGCTCCTCTTCGCGTTTTCCGGTCCCGTCTTCTGGGCGGCGTCGACGCATATCGACAAGTACCTCGTCGAGCGGTACTTCAAGGAAAGCGACACGGCGGTGCTGATGCTGTTCACCGCGTTCATCGGCGTCCTCATGCTGCCGTTCATCTGGTATCTCGTACCGGGAGTATTCGCGCTTCCGCTCATGAGCGTGCTTGTCATGATGGCGTCCGGGGCGCTCTACATGGGCGCGATGCTCTTCTACCTGCGGGCACTCCAGACGGAGGAAGCTTCCGTCATCGCGCCCCTGTTCCAGCTGTCCACTCTCTTCACGTTCGCGCTCGGCTATCTCGTGCTCGGCGAAGTCCTCACGCCGCTCGAGCTTCTCGGCTGCGCGCTCATCGTCGCCGGCGCTCTCTCGCTCTCGCTCGACTCGCAGATGCGCTTCCGGGGGATGAAAGCGCGGCTCATGGCGCTCATGCTCGCCGCGACGTTCGTCCTCGCGCTCTCGACGGTCATCTTCAAGCTTTTCGCGGTCGAAGATTCGTTCTGGGTGACGACCTTCTGGACCTACGCGGGCGAGGCGCTGTTCGGCGTCGGCCTCATCTTAGTACCCGCATACTTTCGGCAGCTCGTCGCGCTCATACGGACGAACGTGAAAGCGGTGCTCGGCATAAACGGCGCGAACGAGCTCATCAATCTCGGCGGCGGCCTCGGCGTCCGCTATGCGACCCTGCTTGCGCCCGTGGCGCTCGTCTCCGCGGTTTCTTCGACCACGACCCTGTTCGTATTCGGATTCGGCATCCTGCTCACGTTCTTCGCGCCGTCCTTGGGGAGGGAAGACCTCTCGCGGCGCAATCTCATACGGAAAGGCGCGGCGGCGCTCCTCGTCGCCGCCGGCATCGTGCTTGCGAACCGGTGAACGGTCAGAACCCGTGCGCGTCGCCGAGCGCCTCCGTCGCGACGGCCGCCCGGTCCGTCTTCGCGAGGTGAAAGACGGCGACGAGAAGCACCGCCATGCCGAGAAGCTGCATGGGGGACAAGGAATCGCCGAGGAATATCCAGTTCACGACCACGGCCGCGAGCGGAAAGCCGAGCTCGGCCAGGGTCGCCACGGACGCCTTCGTGTGCGTGAGCCCCTTGTAGTAGATGAAGAGCGAAACGGCGCCCGATACCATCGCGATGATGGCGATGAAGAGGATGTCCGTGCCCGTGAGCGCGCCGAACGCGGGGAAGGAATGCTGCTGCCAGTTGAGAAGCAGGAGAAATAGGAACGCGACGGCGAAGCGGAGCGCGGTCATGAGCTTAAAATCCGCCGCGGCGAGCACGTACTTGCCGAGTACCGTCGATGCGCCCCAGAGCGCCGCGGCACCAAGCGCGAGGAGGACGCCCACGATATTCGGATTCCAGGCCTCGCCCGCGTACGTTTGCGGCCATAGCCCGGGGAAGGAGATGAGGTACGCGCCAAAAAGCGCGACCGCGGCGAAGAGCCAGAACCGGCGGGAACGCGTTTCCTTGAGGAGCGGGCCCGCGAGCCCGATGGCGATCAAGGGTTGCAGTTTCTGGAGCAGGATGGCGACCGACGGATTCACGTAGCGGAACGCTTCGGTGAACGCGACGGACGCGAGAGCGCTCCCGCCGACGGCGATGACGATGATTGCCGCCCACTCGCAGTACGTGAGCCTGCGGATGGCAAGACGGCTCGTGAAGAGGACGGGAAGGACGACGAGTACGTCGAAGAAATGCTCGCCGAGCACGATGAAATTGCTCGACAGCGACTCGGTGAGGTGGAGCCGGAACGGCGCGTCCGTCGCCCAGAGCATCGCGGCGAAGAAGACGAGGAAGGGCGCGTAGCGGATGGCGCGGGACATGGCGGTGTGTCAGCGATTCAAACTTTCAGGGCGAGGCATTACAAGGCTATTTTAGCCGACTTTCCCGACCCACACCGAGGTGTCCGCATAGGGCCGCCTTTTCGCAAAATGGGACGAATGGGACACAGGAATGGGGCATGCGGGTGTCCCATTTTCCCCAAAAGAGGGCTTATTTCCGTCAAAATGAGACAAATGAGACACACCCCCGTATATCTGCCGAAGGGGGTTGCATCTAGACTGCAATATGGTATAATTGTGCCGCCAGATTCTCTGGCGGCATTGAGTACCTTGTAATCAATCAGCAATCAGAAAGGAGACCAGCCATGACCAAGTATTGGCTTGGCAAAGCTGTCGCGCTGTTAGCGATTGTCGGCCTGCTGAGCTCGACCGTCACGGTTGAGTCTTCAGCGACCATCACTCAACGCGACCCCTCAGCCAGAGGGTCAGAGACGTATGTCGTGTTCCCTAACGGGCGCACAATTGCCCTCAAACAGGGCGAACGCATCACGATCACGAAGCCGTGCACGGCAATGTACCGGAGCGAATCCGGTTGGCTCGACGTGCCGGTCAAACCCAAACAGCACATCGTCTTCAACAAGACCTGCGCGTATCGGGAAGAGTCGGTGGCGGCGATGCTTCTGCCTTTCGGCACGAAGCGCCGCACCATCATGCTCAACTACCCGCCTGCGTCTTCGGTATGGCATCTGCCTTCCGGCATCGCGCAACTCACCGGAGTGCTCCAAGCGCAGGGTCACGACGTGACCCAGCGGTATGGGCATATTACCGGACTCGAGTATCTGCTCCGCCAACACGGCGGAACGGAGATCGAGCGTGCGTTGGCGGCTGTTCGCGATCCACAGAGCGACATTTTCGCCCTGCATGACGCGCGAATGACATTCGAGCGAGTCTCGAGCAATATTCCGACCAATGACCGGTTCGTCGTGGAGCGCAATAACGTGACCTACGTCTCGCGCTACTACGACGGCACTATCGAGGGCGCGCTCGAAGCGGTAAAGAACCGCGAGAGCCACCTATGGTATCGGTACTTCGCCGACGTGGAGATTCCGCTCGCGCTCTCCGCGCGTCCGGACCTCTACGGGATCAGCGTCGCCGACGAACGGCAGTTCATCCAGGGAATCATCCTCGCCTCAATGGTGAAGGACGCAATCCCCGGCTGCAAAGTCGTTCTCGGCGGTAACTTCTGGTCCCGTGTCACACATGCGTTCACACATCCCGCGTTCGCGAAGTTCTTCAGCTTCTGCGACGCAATCGTGTACCGCGAAGGCTATCAGCCGCTCGCGGAGCTCGCGGCTGGATTGGATCCGTCGCGGGCAAGCGGGACGGCGTGGTGGAACGGAAGCGACGTGGTGGTGAATCCGGCAACGGTAACTCCTGCGAGTTTCGAAACGCTCCCGACACCAGTCTTCGACGCAAGCGTGCGCCAGTGGTCGCCCGATACCGTGTACTCGTTGTATACGGCGTCGAACTGCTACATGGCGTGCGAGTTCTGCGCCATCCCGGCAGGAAGCGACACCTATCTCGGCAAGCCGCGGACGATGAGTCCCCGACGCATCGCTGAGCAGATGCAAGCACTCGGCGGCTCGCGATTTGAGATCTTCGATGAGATGCTTCCGATCCCGAACCAGCTCGCGCTGGGACGGGAACTGAAGCGCATCGGGCACTCCGCTACTTGGGAGTGCTACCTCACGATGAGCAACAAGCTCATGGATCCGGCCGTCTGCAGTCAACTCTATGATGCAGGCTGCCGGGCAGTGCAGGTCGGTCTCGAATCGCTGTCTCCGGATACCTTGGCGCAAGAGAACAAGAAGTGGAACACGCCGAGCAACTACGGCGTCATCCTCCGGAACTTGCGCAACGCGGGCATCCAAACGCACGCGTTCCTCATCGTCGGCATCCCTGGCGAGCCGCTTCACTATGGGCTCGCATGGACGGCGTTCCTGGAAAAATATGGGGAGGACATCCTCACCATCAAATCCGGGCGCTACCGTCTGACGCGCAATTCTCCGGAAGAGCGCGGTGGGAACCGGAATGAGTGCATCGAGGTGTCTGCCGATACTAAGCCGCTGCACTTGAATCGGGACTTCACATATCGCCTCTCCTCTCGCAAGAAGGTGGAAGCGACGCGCGATCTCCTCGAACAAGCATGCAGGCAACACTGGGCCTATGGGGTCACCTCGACTATTCCCTGGTGGGTGAATCGCGGGCGCTACAGTTGGGACGAACTCCGGCAGATGGCCCACCTACTCCCACAGGAACCCGAAGTGCGGCACCTGGATCGGGCCGTGACGCGCGCGAACACGATCGCGAAAGAAGAGCTCGGCTTCAGCGGTCAACTCAAGACTTTCGACGACGTGGTCGCATTCTCACGGACGCTGGTGTAGTTCTTACCGAGCCTTACCGGATGGAAAGGCAGCCTGATGGAAACATCAGGCTTTTGTTTATTTGCTACCCGAGCGCTGCGATTCCCGGAAGCGTTCCGTGCGCGATGAACGAGAGCATGGCGCCTCCGCCAGTTGAAACGAATGAGAAGCGCTGCAGGAGTCCAAGATTTTCAAGCGCCGCGACCGT
>JAGWYL010000020.1 GCA_018969385.1 Patescibacteria group bacterium | reverse complement strand
CATCAAAAACTTAGTCCTATAGGACTAAGTTTTTGATGGTCTGGGTAAAAGTAAGGGGGTAAAAGGTAAACGAGGACGGTGGGATATCTACACACTGCTATACTTGCCGGATGCATTTCACCATCTTCGCGGACGGCGGCGCGCGCGGGAATCCGGGGCCGGCAGGTTCGGGCGCGGTCGTGCGCGATGAGAAAGGGAAAACGGTGGCGACCGTATCCGAGTTCCTCGGTCACACGACGAACAACGTCGCGGAATACACCGCGATACTTTGCGCGCTCGAAACGCTCGCCGCGCAGCTCGGCGACCGGACGGAGCGCGCGGACATTTCCGTATATATGGACAGCAAGCTCGTCGTCGAGCAGATGAACGGGAACTACAAGATAAAGCATCCGAACCTGAAGCCACTGGCTTCGCGCGTGAAGGAGCTCATCCCACGTTTCAAGGCCGTAACGTTCGCGCATGTCCCGCGCGAAAGGAACAAGGATGCCGACGCACTCGCGAACGAGGCGATGGACAGAGGTTCATAAGCGAGAACAGCACGCCATCTGCGGCGTTACAGTGCTGAGGCACTGTTCCGCCTCCGAGTCTGGGTCGGTCGCTATAGATTGGGTACCATGAGTGCATGCGAGTATTGCTTGCGCTCGTCGGCGGATTCGCCGTCGGAATATTTTTTCGTTCGCTCGTGCCGTTCGGCTGGCCCGTCATCGGATTCGTTTTCGTACTGGCCGCGCTGTTCGTTGTTGCGGCATTTCATACGCCGCGGAAATCATATTGGCTCATCGCGGGATTCTTCCTCTTCGCGGCGCTCGGCGCCGCGCGCATGCAGCTTTCCGACGCGCCGCTGCCGCGCGCGTTCCTTCCCGATATCGGGCGGAAGGTTTCATACGAGGGAACGGTCGTGGGCAATCCGGACGTGCGCGATGCGAACCAGCACGTCATCGTAGCGGTGTCGAAGGACGGGGATGCGACGCGCATCATGGCGTACGCGGACCGCTATCCGGAATTTTCCGCGGACGAACGCGTGCGCGTTACCGGAGAACTCGCCGTGCCGGAGGCGTTCGCGGACGAAGACGGACGCGTGTTCCGCTATGACAAGTACCTTCAGAAAGACGGCGTGCGATTCACGGTAATGCGCGCGACGCTTACGTCGCTTTCGTCCGCACCCTGGTGGTCTGTCCCCGCGGCGCTCGCGCACGTGAAAAACGCATTCCTTAATGCGCTTGCGCGCGTGCTGCCTGAACCGTACGCGTCGCTTGGCGGCGGCATCGTCATAGGCGGGAAACAGGGGCTCGGCGCGGATCTACTGAACGCGTTCGTAACTTCCGGACTCGTGCAGATTATCGTCCTTTCCGGATACAACGTCATGCTCGTCGCGAATGCGGTCATGAACGGCTTCGCGCGCTTGAAGCTCCCGAAGCGCGCTGCCGCGCTTGTCGGCGGCGGCGTGGTGGTCCTGTTCGTGCTTGTCGCCGGTGCCGGTTCCGCGAGCATACGCGCGGGACTCATGGCCGTCATTGCGCTCTATGCGCGTGCGACGGGCAGGAGCTACACGGCGAGCCGCGCGCTTTTTGCGGCGATCGTCCTCATGCTGTTATGGAACCCGCTCCTCCTAGCGTTTGATCCCGGCTTCGAACTTTCCGTCGCCGCCACCGCAGGAATCATCTGGCTCTCCCCGCTATTCGAGAAATATCTGATGCGTTTCAAACCTCTTGCCGCTTCCGCGTTCTGGCGCATGGGTATCGCGACCACGCTCGCCGCGCAGCTTGCCGTCCTGCCGCTCATCATCTATGAGACCGGCACGCTCTCATGGGTCGCGTTCCCGGCGAACGTCATCGCGCTTCCCGTCATCCCGTGGACCATGGGCGCGTCCGCGCTCGCGGGATTCGCGGCGCTCGCGTTCGGGCGCTACGCGCTCCCGTTCGCGCTTCCGGCGTACCTGCTCACGTACGCGCTCGCGGGCATCGCGCGCCTATCCGCCGCGCTCCCGTTCGCGGCGCTCCAGCTCCCGCAGGTGCCGTTCTGGCTCGTCGCGCTTGCCTACGCGTTCATGGCGTACGCCGCGCATCGCGCATACGCGAAAGCCGCCGTCCGCTCCTTGCGGACGGCGGCTTCTTAAGACTGAGTGCTTATGCCGCAGCCGCGTCGAACCGCTTCTCGACGACGGTCCAGTTGACGTTCGCGAGGAACGCCGCGACATATTCGTTCTTCGTCGCAGGCACGTAGTCGACCATGTACGCATGCTCCCAGAGGTCGAGCGCGAGGAGGACGGGAAGCCCGGCAAGCTGCCCCAGCTGGTGGTCCTCGACGAAGACGGTGTGGATGACCTTCCCGCGCGGGTCGTAGTACGCGACCACCCAGCCGATGCCGCGCATCCCCGCGATTTCCTTGATGTGCTCCATGAACTTCTCTCCGCTCCCGTATTTCTCGGCCGCCGCTTTCGCGAGCGCCGATTCCGGATTCCCGCCGCTACCGCCTTCGAACTGCTCGAAGTAGTACTCGTGCATGCGCATGCCGTCGAACTCGAATGCGAAGCGCCTGCGCAACTCGGCCGCGGCATACGGGTCAAGCGTCTTCTCTCCGCGCCGCACCGCCGCGAACGTGTCCGCGATGAGATTCACGTGCTTCACGTATCCGGCATAGAGGCCGAGGTGCACCGCGAGCTGCTTCTCGGAAATGCCCTTCAGTTCGGGGAGGTCGAACGTTCTCGTTTCGTACTGCATGTTACGCGGCTTCTTTCATCCCGTTTTCGCCGTGCTCCTCGAGGAACTTCGCGACGCGCGCTTCATGCTCCGGGTCTTCCGCCTCAAGCGGCGGAAGCGCGTCCTTCGAGTCCGCGGGCGGTTCGACGATGCTCTTCGCGCGATCCGCCGCGGGCGGCGCGTCGTTGATAATCTCGCCCGACGCGAGCGCATCGATCTCCTCTTCAGGCGTGCTGCTCTTATGCGTCGGCCAAAGCGGTCCCTTGAACGGATTGAATTCCATAGCGGATAGCTTACTGCTAAGTCGTACTATGTATCCTAGTATAGCAAATATGCGCCCCCGTCTGCCGCTTGCCGTGCTCGGACTTCTGGCGGCGAATGTCTTCGTCTGGCACGCGGTCCTTGCGCCGCGGGCGCTCACGGTTTCCGTGCTCGATATCGGCCAGGGCGATTCGATACTCGTCGAGGGGCCGACCGGCGTCAGGATGCTCGTGGACGGCGGCCCCGACCGTTCCGTCCTGCGCGAACTCGGCGCGGTCATGCCGTTCGGAGACGCGCGCATCGACGCGGTCGTGGAAACGCATCCGGACAAGGACCACATCGGAGGACTCGCCGACGTTTTCGCGCGCTACGACGTCGCGAACTTTCTAGAACCCGGAATAGGAAGCGATACGAATGCCGTCGCCGCGCTTCGCGCGGCGACGGATAGGGAACCGGGCATGCGCCGCATCGTTGCGCGGCGCGGCATGCGCCTCAACCTCGGCGGCGGGGCGTACGCGGACATCCTCTATCCGGACCGCGACGTCTCCTCCATCGACACGAACTCCGGTTCCGTGACCATGCACGTGGCGTACGGCGCGACCTCGTTCATGCTCACCGGCGATCTGCCGATTCCGGTCGAGGAATGGCTCACGCACCTCGATGCGAAGGACGGCGAGCTGCCGACCACCGTGCTCAAGGCCGGACATCACGGTTCGAGATTCTCGACAGGCGATGACTGGCTCGCCGCGCTTCACCCCAAGACCGTCGCGATATCCGTCGGCGCAGGCAATATGTACGGACATCCGACCGCGGAAATGCTCGCGCGCGTCGCGAACGAAGGTGCGACCGTATACCGCACTGACAAGGACGGACGGCTCACGTTCGTATCCGACGGCGTCACCGTGCGCAAGCGATAAGTCCGGAAGCCCGCGCAACCAAATGCAAACTGCTACCATATATACATGTTATGGTAGCAGTTTGCATCAGCACGAAACGGACTTCGCATGAAGAAAACCAGAGCTGCCTCTTGGGCGGCTCTGGTTTTCTTCATGCTCGCTAGTTCTTAGATAAGCTTCGCTTTCTTCAGGGTCGCGAACGCCCCGTTCTTCTTGATGTGGCGGAGACCCTTCACGGAAACGTCAATGATGACGGTCTTGCCGATTTCGGGCACGAAGATGCGGCGCTTCTGGAGGTTCGCCTTGCGGCGGACCTTGCCCGTGGGGTTGAACTGCGTCGCGCGGGTACGGTTGGAATACCGCCCGCCTATCTGCGTGCTCTTTCCCGTGATGCTGCAAGTACGAGCCATGTGCCCGGTATGCTAGCATGAAAGCCGTACTATGCAACTCACCGACGCAGCCTTCACCATCATCGTCCTCATCTTCTCCGTCATCATCCACGAGGTGGCGCACGGGTATGCCGCATACGCGCTCGGCGACCCCACGGCGAAGCTTTCGGGACGGCTCACCCTGAATCCGCTCCGGCATATCGACCCGATGGGCTCCGTGCTCATCCCCGCGTTCCTCGTCCTCACGCATTCGGGCGTCCTTTTCGGCTGGGCGAAACCCGTCCCGTATAACCCGTACAATCTCCGAAACCAGCGCTGGGGCGAGGCGGTCGTCGCCGGCGCGGGCGCCGCGTCGAACCTCTTCCTCGCGGTGCTCTTCGCGCTCTTCGTACGCATCGCCGCGGCGACGAGCTTCGTGCCGCAAGGTTTCGTAGAGCTCGCGGTCATCATCATCTTCGCGAACCTTTTCCTCGGCCTCTTCAACCTCATCCCGTTCCCGCCCATGGACGGCTACACGGTCCTGCGCGGCATACTGCCGTACCGCGCCGCGTTCTCGCTCCGCGCGTTCGAAGAGCGCATTCGCGGCCTCGGCGCGCTCGGCATCCTCCTCGTTCTCATCGTATTCGTCACGGTCTTCTCGGGGCCGTTCTTCCTGTTCGTCTCTTGGATATTCGGCCTGCTTGTCGGCGGCTAGCCGGCGTGCGAGAGAGCGTGCATCGCGCGCTTGCAAACCGTAAGGACGGGCGTAGGCTCTTTCCTTAGCCGGCATAGTCCGACGGGGACGAAGCCGGCCAAGAACGGAGAGGGACATGATGCTGTTCAATACGTTTGCCGTGGGCCAACTCATCGCGCCGCTCGCGCTCGCTTTCGGCCTGATCATGAAAGCGCACGGCATGTGACCGGACTATCGGCACATCATGCTTACTTCAGGGGTGGCGAACGCCACCCTTCTTCTTATCCGTCCCGGCCGCGCGGTTGCAATTCCCGCCGCTCTTATATATAGTGCCCCTAACCCGCGAAACGGGTTTTCATTTGCCTCATGGCCACCATCAACCAGCTCACGAAGAAGCGCCGCAAGGATAAGACGAGGAAGACGAAGGTCCTCGCCCTTTCGCGCGGCTTCAACGCGCTTGAGAACCGCCCGACGTACTATCCGGCGCCGTTCAAGCGCGGCGTGTGCACGAAGGTGACGACGAAAACCCCGAGGAAGCCGAACTCGGCTATCCGCAAGATCGCTCGCGTGCGCCTCACGAACGGCATGGAAGTCACGGCGTACATCCCCGGCGAAGGCCATAACCTGCAGGAACACTCCGTGGTGCTTCTGCGCGGCGGCCGCGTGAAGGACATCGGCGTGCAGTACACCATCGTGCGCGGCAAGCTCGACACTTCCGGACTCGAGAAGCGCCGCAAAGGACGCTCGCGCTATGGTGCGAAGAAACCCAAATAGTAGTACAGCAGTCCAGCCGTACAGCAGTCAGCAGTAAATACGAATACAATGCGAAGACCACTAAAAAAGAAAAGAACCTGGAGACCGGACCTCAAGTACGGTTCGGAGACCCTCACGCGTTTCATAAACGCCGTCATGCAGGACGGGAAGAAAGACACCGCGCGCAAGGTCGTCTACGACGCCCTCGAGAAAGTGAAGAAGGACGGCGACGACCCGCTCGAGGTCTTCGATACCGCGATCAGGAACGTCTCGCCGCTCATGGAAGTGCGCAGCCGCCGCGTCGGCGGAGCGAACTACCAGGTGCCGCGCGAAGTCCCGCAGGCTCGCCGCCTCGCGCTCGCGTTCCGCTGGATCATCAACGGCGCACGCAACAAGAAGGGACGGCCGATGGCCGAGAAGCTCGCGGAGGAACTCCTCCTCGCCGCGAAGAACGAAGGCGACGCTATCAAGAAGAAGGACGACATGCACCGCATGGCTGATTCGAACAAGGCCTTCGCGCATTTCGCCTGGTAAGCCTGAAGACAGGCTTGCTCCCTGCGCTCGCTCAGAAAAACACACGCAGCGGGTGTTTTTCTTCACTCGCTTGGTAGTAAGGAAGCTCATGAGCAAAGGACCGCGCCAGGAGTGCGGTCCTTTGCTTTTTCCGCCGTTTCCGCTATTGTGTACGTAACGCCCCGGCGCTTTTTATTTTTGTAAACAACCCTTATGAAACGGGATTATCCACTCGAGAAAGTGCGCAACCCACTGCACCAGCGGACTGGTGCGGGGCATGCTTCGGCATAACCTTCCTACTGCTATGAAACGAGACTACCCACTTGAGAAGGTCAGGAACTTCGGGATAATCGCGCACATCGACGCTGGGAAGACGACCACCAGCGAGCGCGTGCTTTTCTACACGGGTTCGCAGCACAAGATAGGGGAGGTGCACGAAGGTCAGACCACCACGGACTGGATGGAGCAGGAGCGCGAGCGCGGCATCACCATCACTGCCGCCGCCATCACCTGTTTCTGGTCGAAGACGGACGAGCCGGATAAGAAGGACGCGTCCAAGAAGTTCCGCTTCAACATCATCGACACGCCGGGACACATCGACTTCACCGCCGAGGTGCAGCGCTCCATGCGCGTCCTCGACGGCGCCATCGTCGTCTTCGACGGCGTCTCCGGCGTCGAACCGCAGTCGGAAACGAACTGGCGCTATGCCGACGATGCGAACGTGCCGCGCCTCTGCTTCATCAACAAGCTCGACCGCACCGGCGCGTCGTTCGAGAATTCCTACAAGAGCATCCTCGACCGGCTTTCGCCGAAAGCGGTGCGGCTCCAGATTCCCATCGGCGAGGAAGCCGCGCACGAAGGCGTGGTGGACCTCCTTACGATGAAGTCCTACACGTTCACCGGGAACATGGGCGAAGAGGTGGTGGCGGGCGAAGTCCCGGCCGAGCTCGTCGAGACCGCGAAGAAGTATCGCGGCGAACTCGTGGAGCGCATCGTCGAGAACGACGACGCGGCCATGAACGCGTACCTCGAAGGCAACGAGCCGCCGCTCCCCGAGCTCAAGAAGCTCCTGCGCAAGGCGGTCATCGCGAACGAGATTTTCCCGGTGTACTGCGGCAGCGCCTTGAAGAACAAGGGCGTGCAGCTCGTCCTCGACGGCGTCGTGGACTACCTTCCGTCCCCGCTTGACCTGCCGCCCGTGACGGGCGTGAATCCCAAGACCGGCGAACCCATCGAACGGCATGCCGCGGACGACGAGCCGTTCACCGCGCTCGCGTTCAAGCTCCAGACGGACCCGTTCGTGGGCGCGCTCACGTTCTTCCGCGTCTATGCGGGCTCCCTGACCGCCGGTTCGTACGTGTACAACGCGAACACGGGCAGCAAGGAGCGCGTGGGACGCATCGTCCGCCTCCAGGCGGATAAGCGGGAGGAAGTGGAGCAGGTGTTCGCGGGAGAGATTGCCGCGGCCGTGGGCCTTAAGGACACGAAGACCTCGCATACCCTCTGCGACGAAGCGAACCCCATCATGCTCGAGGAGATAAAGTTCCCGGAGCCGGTCGTGTCGGTCCGCATAGAGCCGAAGACGAAGGCGGACCAGGAGAAGATGGGCATCGCGCTCCGGAAGCTCGCGGATGAAGACCCGACCTTCCGCGTCTCGACGGACGAGGAGACCGCGGAGACCATCATTGCGGGCATGGGCGAGCTGCACCTCGAGATTCTCGTCGACCGCATGAAGCGCGAGTTCAGCGTCGTCGCCGATACTGGCAAGCCGCAGGTGGCGTATCGCGAGACCGTCCTCGGTTCTTCCGAAGCCGAACATAAGTACATCAAGCAGACCGGCGGCCGCGGCCAGTACGGCCACGTGAAGATAAAGCTCAAGAAGCTTGAGCCGATAGAGGAAGGCGCGAAGATAGCGAAGAACGTCACGCGCGAAGACCATTTCGAATTCATCAACAGCATCAAGGGAGGCGTCATCCCGCAGGAATACATTCCGGCCGTGGAGAAGGGCATCCGCGAAGCGATGGGCCGGGGCATCCTTGCCGGCTATCCGGTGGTGGACATCTCCATCGACCTCTACGACGGCTCGTACCACGAAGTCGACTCGTCCGAAATCGCCTTCAAGATTGCCGCCTCCATGGCGTTCCAGGAGGCCGCGCAGAAAGCGAAGCCGGTCATCCTCGAGCCGATCATGAAGGTGGAGGTCGTCGTGCCGGAAAAGTTCATGGGCGACATCACGGGCAACCTCTCCGGAAAGCGCGGCCAGATCGAAGGCATGGAGGATCGCGGCATGAACAAGGCTGTTCACGCGCTCGTGCCGCTTTCGGAAATGTTCGGCTACACCACCACGCTCCGCTCCATGACCGAAGGCCGCGGCTCCATGACCATGGAATTTGACCACTACGACGTTGTCCCGAAGAACGTCGCGGACGAGATAATCGCGGCCAGGAAATAAGTACGGCCGGCTGTCAGTATGAACAACAGCCGCCTAAGAGGGCGGCTGTTCGCGTATAATGAGGGCATACCCATAACCCACCGGTCCATGTTTGAGGGATTCAAGAGAAAGCTATTCGTGCAGCCGGAAGATACTACCGCTGAAGCAGACGCGAAGAGGAACCGCCAGGCGAAAGCCGGCCTTGCTGCGACGGTCGGCGCGCTCGCGGGTGTCATAGCGGCCCAGCCTTCGTATACCGACCTGCATCAGCCGGAGAAGCCCCAGAAGCAGGAACGTGGCATGGATGCGCAGGAACAAGCCGCTTTGCAGCAGGAAGGACCGCACGGTGCGACGGTGACGATGAACGAGAAGGGTCAAGCGGTCGTGAACATCCCGGTCCCGGAAGGCGCGAAGGCGGTCGGCATAGACCTTCACGAGAAGACGGTCGACATCAAGCTTGAACCGAAGGTCGTCGACATCGACCTGAACAATCCTGCGAAGGACGAACGGGCGCCCGAATGAGGGAAGTTCAAGCTTCACTCTGAAAGACGGTTCTGCACAGGTCCGCCGCCCCGGAGGGCGGCGGACCTGTATGCTAAGGGCATATCCGTTAGCACTCGCTCATGATTGATGAACAGCTTGCCGAATACGTGAGACAGCAGGTCATGGCGGGGTTCGGAAGGGGAGATATCGCGAAAGCGCTCCTTGCAGCCGGCTGGTCGTCCGATGACGTGAACCGCGCGCTCATCGCGCTTTCCGTACCGATGCAGAACGAACCGGTCGCGAACGCCGCGGCCCTCCCGCCCGCGCCGCCCTTCACGAAGCCCGTCGCGACGCCCGCTCCTTCCATCCCTCATTCCGAACCGCCGGCATTCGCTCCCGTCCCGTCCGAATCGGTCGGGACGTCCCCGAACGCAGGTACGCCGGCACCGGAAGGCTTGCCGCAGCGTTCGGGCCCGAACGGACCGCTCCCGGGCGTCTTCGCGCTCGTCGACGCAGGCTGGAGAATCTATTGCGAACGGCTCGGCACGTTCGTCGGCATCGGCGTCATACAGACCGTGTGGCAATGGATTGTTGCCGGCGTCTTCCTTGCGGGCGGCCTCGTCTTCGTCCTATCGGGAGGTGCCTCGAACTTCTCCATGCTCGCGCTGTTCGTCGCGCTCGCGCTCGTCTTCATCGTGTTCGTCATATTCATCGGCGTCACGCTCAATTTCGCGCCGTTCTACGTTGCCGGAGGGCATGCCCGGAGCGTCGGCGTGAAGGAAGCTCTGGCGGAGGCGTGGCACAGAAGCGGGTCGCTCTTGTGGTACACGGTAGCCGTCTCGCTCGCCACGTCGGGCGCGACGCTCCTGTTTGCGGGCGTGCCGGTGGGCGCGGTAGCGCTTATCGCGCTTTTCGCGCTCGGCGGAGGTTCGCTTAGCGCTGCGCTCGGCGCCGGTCTCGGCATCTTCATCGCGCTTGCGGTGCTCGGCGTTCTCGCGGTGCTCGTCGTGCTCGCGCTCGTCGCGACCTGGTTCCTATTCGGTCCGTGGCTTGTCATCGAAGGTGCCGCGCGCGGCATCGGCGCGCTTCGCGCGAGCCGAGAGCTCGTGCGCGGCCGATTCTGGCCGATTCTCGGGCGCTGGCTCGGCATCGCGGTCCTCTTCGTGCTCGCGATGATACCGATACTCATCGTCATGGCCGCCCTTGCGGCAGCCGGTTCCGGAGGAGCGCTCGTCGGACGGACGCTCGAAGGACTGTATGTCGCGCTCCTCCTCGTGCCGGTCATCGTAGGCGCGCAGTACACGCTCTACGAGAGCGTCCGTTCAGTACCGACGACGGACGCGCGTGGCCGCGGCTGGTATGTCTTCCTCGCGGTGTTCGGTTTGCTCATCGTGCCGGCCCTCTTGCTTCCGGCAGTACTGCTCGCTTCGCTCAATACGGCACGGACGAAGGGGAGCGATTTCGCCGTTCAATCGGACTTGAATACTATCCGCGTGGAGTCCGAAATCTACTACTCGAAAGCGAATTCATACGGGACGGCTGCCTCCTGCGCGGAAGGGATGTTCGCAAGTGACCCGACAGAGGCTATGGTCGTCGCTTCCTTGGATCGCGTGAATGGCGGCATGACCCTGTGCCGCGCGGACGGCACGGCATACGTGGTTTATTCGCCGCTCTCTTCGGGCGGATGGTGCGCGGACAGTACCGGCGTCTCGACGGCAGCTTCGGCACCGCCTGCGGACGGCGTTTATTCCTGCCGATAAGGCCGGCGCGGAGGGAAAGCGCACGCCGCCCCCGAGGGGGCGGCGTGCGCTTTCCCTCCGCGGACTCTTGCACTTTCATGCGCACTTGTGTACTCTCCCTAGTAACGCTAGTCACCGCGTGTCCTTTGTCGTGTTCGCGGTCGGCGCGTTCATTATTTATCCGAAAGTCGCCTTGGCGACTTCGCTTACCCACCGCATACCATGGCAGATTTCGATCGAAGCAAGCCGCACATGAACGTGGGAACCATCGGTCACGTCGACCATGGTAAGACCACGCTCACGGCTGCAATCCTCAACGTTCTCAACCTCAACGCCGATAAGGGCTACAAGGCCCGCATCGAGAAGGTCGAGAACATTGACAACGCGCCCGAAGAGAAGGCGCGCGGCATTACCATCGCGCTCCACCACTCGGAGTACGAGTCCCCGAAGCGTCACTACGCGCACATCGACGCGCCTGGCCACGCGGACTACATCAAGAACATGATTACGGGTGCCGCCCAGATGGACGGCGCTATCCTCGTGGTCGCCGCGACCGACGGCGCGATGCCGCAGACGCGCGAGCACATCCTGCTTGCGAAGAACGTCGGCGTTCCCCGTCTCATCGTCTTCCTCAACAAGGTGGACATGGTTGATGACAAGGACATGGTGGACCTCGTCGAAGAGGAGATTCGCGAGCTTCTCATGAAGCAGGGCTTTGACAAGGAAACGCCGTTCATCCGCGGCTCGGGCTTGAAGGCCCTTGAAGCGACGTCCGCGGACGACGAATGGGCGCTCAAAGTTAAGGACCTCGTCGACACGATGGATACCTACTTCCCGGATCCGGTGCGCGAGACGGACAAGCCGTTCCTCATGCCTATTGAGGACATCTTCTCCATCGAAGGCCGCGGCACCGTCGTCACGGGCCGCATCGAGCGCGGCATCGTGAAGGTGGGCGAGGAAGTCGAGATCGTGGGCATCAAGCCGACGGCGAAGACGACCATCACCGGCATCGAGATGTTCAACAAGCAGCTTCAGGAAGGCCGGGCAGGCGACAATGCCGGCATCCTGCTCCGCGGTACGAAGAAGGAAGACGTCCACCGCGGCCAGGTGCTCGCGAAGCCGGGTACGGTCACGCCGCACACGGATTTCGAAGCCGAGGTCTACGTGCTCGGAAAGGACGAAGGCGGCCGCCACACGCCGTTCTTCACGGGCTACAAGCCGCAGTTCTACGTCCGCACCACGGACGTGACGGGCGAGGTCACCCTTCCGGAAGGCAAGGAGATGGTCATGCCGGGCGACACGGTCACCTTCAAGGTGAAGCTCGTGGCGCCGGTCGCGCTCGAAGAGCAGCAGCACTTCGCGGTTCGCGAAGGCGGCAAGACGGTCGGTGCGGGCGTCGTGACGAAGATCGTCGCCTAAACCCCGTCCCGCTCCCACTCGTATGGCCACGGCAACGAAAGCGAAGTCCTCCGGCGCTAAGACCGCGGAGGGCAAGAAGTCTCCCGCGTCCTCCAAAGGAGGAACCTCCGCCGGAGGAAAGAAAGCTGCAGCGTCGGCCGCAGCCGCGGCTGACCACAAGCTGCGCATCCGCGTCCGCGCCTACGAGCACAAGATTCTCGACATGTCGGTGAAGCAGATTATGGACACGGCCGCGCGTTTCGACGCGAAGGTCGTCGGTCCGGTTCCGCTCCCGACCGAGATCAAGCGCTGGACGGTGAACCGCTCCACCTTCGTCCACAAGGACGCGCGCGAGCAGTTCGAGATGCGCATCCACAAGCGTCTCATCGACATCATGAATCCGTCGCCGAAGGTCATCGAGGCTCTCACGAACCTCAATCTCCCTTCGGGCGTCACGATTGACGTGAAGATGGTGTAGCGCTTCCAAAAGCACCACATCTGCCTCGTTGCAGTTCGCGAAATTTCTTCCGCCGTACGCTCTAGTACGTCTCCAGAAATTTCGCTCCTGCGCCTCGCATCTGCGGCACTTTTGGAACCGCTAGCAAAGCCGCCCCGAAGGGGCGGCTTTGCTTTTCATGCTATCATCGCGTCGGAAAGAAGGAGTCAGAAGTCATGACAGCCGTGTCGAAAGACGGTGTCCTGTGGGCACTCGGTATCGCGTACCAGAAGAAGAAACTCGACGAGTCCAGTGAAGAGTTCACTCGATTCCTCGCGCAGCTCTGCGTCGAAGGCGGCCGGCTTGAGGACGTTGCCTGCGTGATGGTCAATCCGCACGAATATCCGGACGCACGGTTCGTGTGCTGTTCGTACGAAGCCTCGACGGGCTTCACGCCGATCTTGCAGCTAGATGGCGGCATGGAAAGGGTCGGGTAGAGTGGCGGATAATCCGTGTCGCATTCTCGCGGGGCGGTTCCCGCGGTCTTGGGTTCTCCCTTGCGTCCGCGCAAGGTGCTGGTATATTCGCTTACGGTCCGTGGGGTGCGGTATCGGGCAAAAGGAGAGGGGGCCGAAAGGTGAACCCTCAGGCCTATGGCGGACATGGCCTCCTGCAGTCCTTCCGGTAGATGCATCAAGGGCAACCTTATTCGCTTTGGCGCTGCGGGCTAGACTCCGCGCTAGGATTTGGAAGTCCGGCCCCTATCTTGCTAAATGCGAGAACGGGGCTTTTTTCTTGCATTTTCCGGACGGCTCGTGTAAGGTGCACTGACGCTACGAACGGTTGCCCGCGAACCGGTCCTATGGCAGTAGGGTCTTCACACCTGCGCCATAGTCGGCGCATTTACTTTTTCCATGAAATTCATCCTCGCGAAGAAAGAAGGCATGACCCGCATCTACGGCGAGGACGGCCTTGCGCGTGCGGGAACCCTCCTTCTGGCCGGTCCCGTGACGATGACGCAGGTGAAGACCAAGGACGGCGCGGACAAGTACGCGGCAGTCCAGGTCGGTTTCGGTACGCGCAAGAGCAAGAACGTCGGCAAGGCCGTCTTGGGCCACACGAAGGGCAAGGGCTTCGAAGCCATTCGCGAATTCCGCACGGAAGACGCCGCGGAAGTCGGCGCGACCATGGATGTCTCCGTCTTCGCGGTCGGCGACACCGTCGCGGTTTCCGGCCTTTCGAAAGGACGCGGCTTTGCGGGCGTCGTGAAGCGCTACAACTTCAAGGGCGGCCGCCGTTCCCACGGCCAGAAGCATTCGGAGCGCGAAGCGGGTTCCATCGGCGGCTCAGGCGGCCGCGCGGGCGGCAGGGTCGCGAAGGGCATCCGCATGGCCGGAAGGATGGGCACGGACCGCGTGACGGTGAAGAACCTCAAGGTGCTCGCGGTCGACAAGGAGGCAGGCACGCTCATCGTCTCCGGCGCGGTGCCGGGCGCGCGCGGAACGCTCATCGAAGTCGTCGCGTAATTTCTCATACCATGGCTACCACGAAAAAGATCGCACCGAAGAAGGCTCCCGGAAAGCGCACGCGCGCTGCGGCGAAGCCCGAAGCCGAGGTCAAGAAGACGGAAGGCCTTGAGGCTCCGGTGTATTCCATGGACGGCAAGAGAAGCGGCGTCATCGCGCTCCCTGCGGAGATTTTCGGCCTGCCGTGGCGCGCGGACCTCGTGCACCAGGTGACGGTCGCCATGCAGGCGAACGCGCGCCCGACCGTGGCGAACACGAAGAACCGCGGCGAGGTCGCAGGCGGCGGCAAGAAGCCGTGGAAGCAGAAGGGCACGGGCCGCGCGCGCCACGGCTCGACGCGCTCTCCCATCTGGGTGGGCGGCGGCATCGCGCACGGACCGCGCGCGGAGCGCTCCTATGCGCAGAAGATAAACAAGAAGATGCGCATCGGCGCGCTCCTCTCCGTGCTTTCGAAGAAGGCGAAGGACGGCGAAGTCATCTTCGTTGACACGTTCGCGTTTGCCGCGCCTAAGACGAAGGAGGCGAAGGCCGCGCTTTCCGCCATCGCGAAAGCGGCGGACGCGTCCGCGCTCGTCGCGAAGCCGAAGAACGCGGCGCTCATCGCGTTCGCGAAGAAGGATGCGGTCGCGGAGAAGTCGCTCCGCAACATCGGCAACATCGACCTCGACGAGGTGCGCAACCTGAACCCGGTGACGGTCATGACGCACCGCTATCTCATCATCGAGAATCCGGCGGAAGCGTTCAAGACGCTCGCGGCGCGCGCTACCCGCTAACGAATCATCTATGGCGCTTTTCGCAAAACAGACCAAGAAGGAAGAGAAGAAGCCGGCGTCCGCCGCGCTTCCCGCGACGGGTTCCACGAGGACCGGCCGCGAACACACGACGCTTTTGGCGCCGTGGTTCTCCGAGAAAGCGCTCCTCGGCACGGAGAAGGGCGTGTACGTATTCGGCGTCCCGAAGGAGGCGACAAAGCATGATGTCGAGCGCGCCATCCTGCATATCTACAAGGTCGCGCCTGCGAAAGTCCGCATCGTGAACCTTCCCGCGAAGACGGTGTCGCTCCGGACGCGCCGCGGTACCGGCACGCGTTCCATCCGCAGGAAGGCGTACGTGTACCTCAAGAAGGGCGAGACCATAAGCCTTGCCTAACCATTTCCGTATGAAAAGCTATCGTCCAACCACCAAGAGCCGCCGGCACATGACCACGCTGCCGTACCGCGAACTCCTTTCGGGAGACAAGCCGACGAAGGCGCTCCTCAAGAAGAAGAAGCGGCAGGGCGGCAGGAACGCGTTCGGCCGCATCACCACGCGCCACCAGGGCGGCGGGCATAAGCGCCGCCTGCGCGATGTCGACTTCTCGTTCGAGAAGAAGAACATCCCGGCGAAGATAGAGACGGTCGAATACGACCCGTTCCGCTCCGCATTCATCGCCCGCGTCGTCTACCAGGACGGCGAGCGACGGTACGTCGTCATGCCGAAGGGCATCGAGGTGGGGACGACCTTCCTCGTTTCCGAAGAAGCGCCGCTTACGCCGGGCAACCGCCTTCCGCTCGGAAAGATTCCGGTCGGCACGTTCGTGTACAACATCGAGCTCCAGCCGGCCGCCGGCGCGCGCCTCGTGCGCTCCGCGGGCAACTACGCGGAAGTCATCGCGCATGACGCCGGGTTCGCGCTCGTGAAGCTTCCTTCCACGGAAGTACGCAAGGTTTCGGACCTCTGCTGGGCTTCCGTCGGCACCGTCGGGAACGAGGAGCATAACCTCGTTAATCTCGGCAAGGCCGGCCGAAGCCGCTGGCTCGGCATCCGTCCGACCGTCCGCGGTTCGGTCATGAACCCTGTCGACCATCCGTACGGCGGCGGAGAAGGCAAGCAGGGACGCGGCCTCCGCCGCGCGAAGACCCTCTGGGGCAAGCCGTCCGGCAAGGGGCAGAAGACCCGCACGCCGCAGAAGTACAGCAACGTGTTCATCGTGAGCCGCCGGAAAGTAGGGAAGCGCAAGAAAGCGTAACAGGAAGGACGCAGGAAGGCCCGCGGCTTTCGCCGCGGGCCTTCCTGCGTCCCACTACTTCGCCAGGTATGCCGGCTTCAGGATGTCCGAGAGCTCGGAAAGAGGGATGCGTACGGTCTGCGGTCCGGCGGCGTACGCGGCGACGTCATAGGGCGCGAAGAGGATGGCGAGCGTGCCGTTATCGATGAAGAAGTTCTGGAAATTCTTCGCGTCGGGAGCCGTGCCGTTGTCGAGCATCTGCGTATCGGCGTACTGGCCGAGGTTCTGCGCGAGATAGGTCCGGCTCACCGCGGACAGACGGTCGAGGTACGGCGTGCCTGCCGTGAAGATGTCGGCTATCGAAAGGAGCTTGCCCGTCCCGAGGTCGAAGGTGAAGGTCTTGAAGAACGTATTCGGATGCGCGCCGAGCGTATCTTCGACGATGGTGTAGATGTAGGAGACGGAGCGGGCGGACGTGGAGATGAGGTAGACGGCCGAAAGCGATTCCTTGCGACCCCGGTCGAAGCCCACCATCTGGATATCCTTCTGCGTCAGGTTCGCGAAATTTCCTTCCTTCTTGAATGTCGCCGCGTACGCATCGAAGTATCCCTTGATGAGCGCCACCGCCGCCTGGTCAGCGCCCGTTCCGGCCGTCTGCGCGATCGGCGTCGTCGTGGGGTAGGAGATGTCGATGGCGTAGTACGGCGCGTCCTCGGAAATCTTCGCGATTCCGGTCGGGATTGCGACGGGACCTTTGACGGGAGGAAGCGGTGCGGGGAGCATCCCCGCGTACCAGAGCGCGCCGCCTGCAAGGAGCGCGACCGCGAGGATGCCGATGACCCGCTCTCGATTCATACAGGGAGGAGTGTAGCACGAGCGGAAAGCTTGTCCGTACACCGAGAGCCCGTCTGAAAACCTACTTCGACGGCGTGCGGTTTGGAAGACCGCTCCGGGCCGGTGGCCC
>JAGWYL010000002.1 GCA_018969385.1 Patescibacteria group bacterium | reverse complement strand
CATCAAAATCTTCGTCCTATAGGACGAAGATTTTGATGATAGCGGCTTGCGCGCAAATTCACTTAATTAGGGCGAGCATTCACCCACGAACAGTTGAAAAATACGTAAATGATGATATAGTCATCGCGGGTGTGGCGCCGCCCTGAGGCGCAGGAATGTGAAGAGGCACTGCGGTGCCGGGAGGTTGTCATGAAATATGTACGCTACCCCGCATGGTCGGGAGCGATGCTCATGTTCATGTCCATGGTTGCGGGGGTCCTCATCGGACAAGTCGTTGGAGCGTATTCCCCGTGGTCGCAGATGATCGTAAATGACCGCGGACATGCGCTCTATGAGGTCGCGAATGTCCAGGTGCGCTCGGCGGTTATCGACGTCGTCGGACAGGCGACGGGTCTCACGCCGTTCATGCATATCAAGTCGGGACCTACCGACCAGGTCGTGCTCTCCGACGGCATCACGGTGTTCATGACGATGCACGAAGCGCCGTACAGCCCGGCCGACGTGCGCATGTTCGTGGTTAACGACCCGCAGCGGCGTTGGGAAGCGGTGCAGGCTCTCATGGACCGCCTCGACAAGCTCGGCTATCGCGACGTGTACATGACCGAACCGGATTCCACGCTGCCGCACGGTACGATGTTCGTCGTGTGGTCGCCGACCGCGTTTCCGGGCGGCGGCGGCATCGGGTTCCGTCCCGACGGGTCGACGATGGCGAAGCTCGTCGGAAGCGAAGCGAAGTTCTACTGAAGACAGAAGGAGGACGGCATGCAGACGGCACTCGTAATCATCGCGCTCGTCGCGGTGCTCCTGCTCATCGCGCGTCTTTGCGAAGGTCCGCGACCGAGACCGAAGGACATGAACTACGGCATCGGCGCGCCGACGCCGCCCGAACCTCCGGATTCCTGAATCCGACAGATGAGGCGCGGCCCATACCCCGCCATTTCGAGGACACGGAAGTGTCGAGAAATGGCGGGGTAATTTTTTATGCTGAATCCTATCGCGAGACCTGCGGCGAACGAGGCGCACGCCAGAGCGAGCCGTTTTCGGAACGGGCGCTATATCTGTATCCGCGAGAAGAAGTACGAACCGAGACCGAGGAAGAGCGCGGTAAACGCCGCGAGGACGCCGACATCGAGCGCGAGTCCGAAGACCGTCGTATCGATGAGGAGATAGCGCATGGCGTCCACGCCGTAGGACAAAGGGTCGAAGCGCGCGATCCAGAGGAACACCGGCGGGACGTTGTCGAGCGGAAAGAGCGCGCCGGAGAGGAAGAAGAGCGGCATCACGAGAAAGTTCATGATGAGCTGGAAGCCCTGCATGTCGCGCAGGAGTGACGCGACCATGATGCCGAGCGCGCTGAAGAGGAGGCCGACGGAGAGCATGATGCATATCGCCGGAATGACGAGGAGCCACGAGTCTGGACGGAAGCCGACGGCGATGACGGCAATGAGCACGATGACGCCCTGCAAGGATGCGACCGTCGCGCCGCCCAAGGTGCGCCCGAACATGATGGCGAGCCGCGGCACGGGCGCCACCAAGGTCTCCTTCAAGAATCCGAACTGCCGGTCCCAGATGACCTGCATGCCGTTGAAGATGGACGTGAAGATGATGGACATGCCGATGATGCCGGGACCGAGGAACTCGATGTAATTGCCCTGCCCCGCTTTCGCGTACACCGCGCCGAAGCCGTAGCCGAACGCGAGGAGGAACAGGAGCGGCTGCGCGAGAGAGCCCACGATGCGGGACTTGGAGCGGATGAACCGCTTCACTTCCCGGAGCCACATCACGTAGATGGCGTTCATCATACCTAGCGTCCGTGCGCGCGCCGCATGGTGCGCATGCGGTCGAGCGAAGAGCTTTCCTCTTCGCGTATCGCGTGCCCCGTGAGTTCGAGGAACGCGTCCTCGAGCGTTTCCGTCTTCGTCCTCGACTTCAGCTCCGCTCCGGTGCCGGACGCGACGATCTTCCCGCCGTCGATGACGGCGATGCGGTCCGCGATGCGGTCCGCCTCCTCCATATAGTGGGTCGTGAAGAAAACCGTGATGCCCTCGTCTTCGTTCAGCTTCTTGAGGTAGCTCCAGAGATGGTTGCGCGTCTGCGGGTCGAGTCCCAGGGTCGGCTCGTCGAGGAAGATAACCTTAGGGTGATGCAGGAGTCCGCGCGCTATCTCGAGCCGCCGCTTCATCCCGCCCGAAAAGTCGCGCACGAAAGAGTCGCGGCGGTCGGACAGCTCGACGAACGCGAGCATCTCTTCGATGCGTGCATGGAGCAGCGCGCGCGGCACGTTATAGAGGAGGCCGTGGAATTCCAGGTTCTCGTATGCGGTGAGGTCGTCATCGAGCGAAGGGTCCTGGAACACGATGCCGAAGGAATGCCGCACGGCGTTCGCATCCGTCACCGGGTCCGCGCCGAACAGGGAGATGGAACCGGACGTGGGCGCAAGCAAGGTCGTGAGCATCTTTATCGTCGTCGACTTCCCCGCCCCGTTCGGGCCCAGGAACGCGAATATCTCTCCCTTCCGGACGGAAAAGGAGACGTCATCCACGGCGGTAAAATCGCCGAACTTCTTCACCAGGTTTTCTACGCGTATCGCGGCATCCATATGGAGTACTACGCCTCGCGGCAGGGTTTGTGCGGCTTCGCGAATGTCTCGTTCGCCGCGTGCACCTTCCGGAGCAGCCGGGTGAGGCTCGCGATTTCCGCCTCGGAAAGGTCGCGCGTGACGTTGCGGATGACGAGCGCGGCCAGGCGCGCCTTCGCAGCAAGCGTCGTAGCGCCCTTGCCGGTCACCGTTATCCGCACGACACGCTTGTCACTCTTGCCGCGCGTGCGCTCCACGAGCCCCTCTTTGAGAAGATGCCGGATGAGCGTCGTCGCGGACGGCGGCGTAATCTCGAACTGCCGCGCGATGTCGTGCATCGTCGGAGCGTTCATCTTCGCGATATAGAAGAGCACCTCGAGCCGCAGCCACACGTGCGGGTCATGCTGGGAAGGTCCCGGCGAAAGGCGCGAACGCATCAGGCGGCGCATGCCGAACAGCATGGGCCGGAGTTCTTCGAGGAGCTTGGTGCGTTCGCGTCGTGCCATAGGTCTTGCCATCAGCCGGCCATCGCTTCCGCGCGCACCTCGGGCGGGATTTCCATCTCTTCGCCGCTTGCCCGCAACAGAAGCAGCGCCGCGATGCCGCCCGCGAGCATGGCTCCCGCAGCCCAGACGAACACCGTGCCGTATGCGAGAAGGTCGGCCTTGAGGATGATGAGGCTCGTGCCTATCGCGTGCGCCGTGGCGCCCGTGCCGCGTATGACGGACTGCTGCGCCACCTGGAGCACGTTCGCGTTCGTGGCGTTCGCGAGTACGGTGCCGAAGAGCGCGATGCCGAACGCGCCGCCGATGTTGCGCGTGAGGTTCAAGAGGCCGGAAGACATGCCCACCTCGTGGAGCGGAACCGCGGTCGTCGCGGCAGTGGTCAAGGGCGCCATGCCGAGGCCGAGGCCGGCGCCGAACAAGGCGAGCGGGATGATGAAGTCGCCGTAGGCCATGCCGGGGTCGAGCGTGCGCAGCATGAAGAACGAGAACGCCGCGACCGCCATGCCGAACGACACCGTGTAGCGCGGATGGAACCGAAGCGCGAGCCGCGCGCCGAGAGGCGCGAACAACGGGAGCGCGAGGCCCATCGGCACGAACAGGAGCCCCGTCTGGATAGCGTCGTACCCGAGGAACGTCTGCGTGAAGACCGGCAGGAGGAACATCGCGCCCATCATGCCGCCGAAGGAGATGAACGAGACGATGAGCACCGAGACGATGGTGGGATTCTTGAAGAGCTTGAAGTCGATGATGGGATGCGTATGCCGCGTCTCCCATACGTAGGTCAGCCAGCCGAAGACCACCGCGCCCGCGTAGCACGCGAGCGACGCCGCGGACGTCCAGCCCCACGTCTGACCCTGGTCGAGGACGAGCACCATGCTCGTGATGGCGCCCGCCAAGAGGACGGAACCGAACCAGTCGAACGAGCCGCGCTCTTCCGGGCGGTCATGCGGCAGGAAGATGAGCGTCATGATGAGTCCCGCGATGCCGATGGGCAGGTTGATATAGAAAATCATCCGCCAGGAGAAATTGTCGATGAGGAAGCCTCCGAGCAAGGGGCCGATGATGGCGGAAACCGCGAAAGAGGACGACCAGATGCCGAGCGCCTGCGCGCGGTCCTTGGGCTTCGTGAACGATTTCGCGATGAGCGACATGGCGGTCGGATAGATGGCCGCGCCCACGAGCCCCTGCGCCGCGCGGAAGAAGATGAGCGACGGGAAATTCCAGGAGAGTCCGGTCAGGACCGACATGACGATGAAGCCGATGAAGCTCCACACGTAGATGATGCGATTGCCGTAGAGGTCGCCGAGCTTCCCGAACACCGGCACGAACACCGCGTTCGTGATGATGTAGGAGGTCGCTATCCACGCGGCCGTGGTGACGGTGATGCCGAAGTCGCTGATGACGCTCGGGACGGCAAGGTTCACGACCGTCCGGTCGAGGCCGATGAGGAGCGTCCCCACCATGACCGTCACGAGGACGAGCCAGGGCTTCCCGAGTCTGCTTTCTCCGTTCTCACGCATGGGTGAAGTCTTCGCGCTTCCGCTGACTGCCTACCGCTTACTGCTGACTATTCCCCGTGTACACGGTCAGCCGCGCGCTCATGCCGTTCTTGAGTTCCGGATGCGCGGTGACGTCGTAGCGTATCTTCACGTCGAAGGTCTGCGTCTGCCGCTCTCCGCTGATATTGAAGACGACGCCCGAAGCGTGCGAAGTGGGACTCACCTCGTCGACGACGCCCGTGAAGGTCTCGCCGCCGAACGCATCGACCGTGAACGTGGCGCGGTCGCCGACCCGCAGGGACGACAGTCCCTTGTTCTCATCGACCTGCGCGACGAGGCGCAGCGCGGCGGGATCGAGCATGGTGACGACGGCCTGTCCGGGATTCACGAGCTCGCCGATGTTCGTTTCCGTCGAGGCGACGGTTCCGGCAATCTGCGTCTTCACGAGCTCGTTCCCCACGAGCGCCACGGGCGCGCCCGCAGGCACGCTATCCCCCGGGTTCACGTACACGCGATTCAGCGTGCCGCCCGTCGCGGGCGCGAGGTTGATGAGAGGCGCGGTTATCTGCGCCTTGTCCGTATACACCTGTCCTCCGGTGATGAGGAGATACGAAGCGACGCCTGCGGCGAGGATGATGAGCACGATGAGGCCGCCCGCGATGAAGAACGTGCGCGGTATGCCGGGACGAGCGTCTTGTGATTGCATGGTAGCGGGTGCGGTCATAGGTGTAGTCATAGGTGCGGTCATTTGGCGCTGCCGAAAGTTTCTACCGAATCGTTCTCGGAAAGCCCGGAGAGGATTGCCGTGTTCCCGTTCGACCCCGTGGCTCCCACGGTGACCGGAACCTGGAGGGCGGAGCCGTTCGCGAGAACGCGCATGACGAAATGGTCCGTGCCGTTGCGGATGACCGCGCTTGCCGGAACCTGGAGGACCGAATCGAGATGCTTCGTCGTCACCGAAAGCGAACCGGAGAGCCCGGCTTTCACGCGCGGGTCGTTATCCGTGAGGACGGCCGTGACCTTGTAGGCGAGGATGCCTCCCACCTGCTCCGCGGCCGGAGCGACCGCAGACACCGTCGCCGGAAGAGGCGCGGAGTCCGGATACGCGGCAAGCGTGACGCTTGCCGCGTCGCCGACGGCGATCTTGCCGATGTCCGCTTCGGACACGTAGGCGTCCATGCGGTAGTGCGCGTCCGAAACGACGGAGATGACGGATTGTCCGGGCGAAAGCGTGTCCCCGACCTGGGCATCCTGCCGCGAGACGGTGCCGGCAAACGGCGCCGCAAGCGCGGTCTTGTCGAGCTCCGCTTGGGCGCTGTCCACCGCGGCGGCGGCGACATCCACCTGCGCCTTCTGCGCGGCGAGGTCTTCGGCCGTCGCGCCGGAAGACGCGAGCGTGAGGGTTCCTTCGGCATTGGAGAGTGCGGTCGTGGCGGACGTGAGCGCGGTGAGCGCGGCGGAGACGTTCAGCCGTCCCGTGTTTATGCTCGCCTGGTCCGCCGCGAGAGCGGCGGACGAAAGCGTCGCGCCGGTCGGCGCCGCCGTGAGCGCCTTCGCGAGCTCGTCGAGGAACGAGACTACGGACGAAAGCGAGGCGCTCGCGGCAAAAGCCGTACTGCGCGGATCGTCCGTCGCGAACGAAGGCGCGTTCACGAGCGCCGCGAGCTTCGCGAGCGTCGACTCGATCGTGACGCGGTCGGTCTGTATCGTATTCGCGAGTACGGAGTCGGAAACCGTGAACGCGAGCGTCGGCGCGTTCGTGCGCGGGTTCGTGAAGAGCGCGTCGGCGCGCACGTGCACGGCGTCGTCCGCATAGACATAGGCGCTCCGGATCGCGTCGCGAAGCGCGGCTTGGTCGTCGGTCACCGCCGTCCGGTCGAGCGCGAGCTGTTCGGGACGGGTGCCGGTCTCAAGGGAAGCGAGCTTCGCCTCCTGGACGGCGAGCGCGGCCTTCGCGGACGCGAGCGCCGCTGCGGCGCTCGCGTCATCCGTAAGGAGGAGCGTCTGTCCCGCGTACACGTGCTCGCCGACGCTCGCCGGTATTGCCGTCACGCGGCCGCTCGTCTGGAGCGAAAGGTCGGCCGCCTCCGAGGCGCGCACGACCCCGTCAGCGCTCACGACTTCCGTGAGCGGCCCGAGAGCGACGCGAACCGCCGTGACGGTCGGCCGGACGAGCGTATGGAGCGCGATGCCGCCGGTGATGGCGAGCGCGACGGCGGCCACCGAGACCACCGAGGTCACGGGATGCGCGGCTAGGGATGCGATAAGTCGTTTCGGCATGCAAGACGTCTATTAGTTAGGTTACCTAAATATTAACGGATGCGGCTGCGCCTGTCAACCCGCGGCCGCACCCCTGTGCATATCCCGTGTACAGGCGCGCGTTGCGCGCCATAATGAGGACGTTATCCTTCCGTAACCATTACGTTCGTCCTATGAATCATCGTACCCTTCGGGAAATCGCGAAGTTCGCGTCCGGCCTCGTCGCCGCGGACCTCATCAGCGCGCTCTGGCTCGGCGCAGCGGGTTTCTTCCCGCTCACCATCCTCGGCGTCACGTGGACCGCGGATGCCATCCTGCCCATCATCGTGCTTGACGGCGCGCTCCTCATCCTCCTCGTCCATTACGGCTGGAGCATGAAGCTTCCGCTCGAGTCGCCGAGCGAGCGCAACCTCCTCTATATCGCGGGCATCGTCTTCGCCGCGGTCGCCATCGTCCACCTGATGCGCCTCGCGTTCAACGTGGACGTCGCGCTCGGGACGTTCGAGGTGCCGATGTGGCTGTCCTGGATCGGCGTCATCATCACCGGCTACCTCTCCTATACCAGCTTCCACTTCGCGCTTAAGACGAAACGCTGAACGTGCTCGGTTCGATTCGCGATACCGGAGAAGCCTCGCCGCAAACGCGTATCCCCTCCCGCATGATGCGGGATGGCTGTTAGTATGAGCATATGAGCGATGCCCCTCTAGCGGACGCGCCTCGCGTACTCGCCGGTCTCACCGACGAGGAAGCCGCGCGCGTCCGCGCGCGCGTGGGAGAAAATGCCATCGCTGCGAAGAAGAAGAGCGGCATCGAGAAGTTCATCAAGTGGTTCTTCTCCCCTATCCCGCTCATGCTCGTCGCGGCGGCGGCGCTCTCGTTCGCGAGCGGCAAGATTCCGGACGGCTGGATAATCCTCTTCCTCCTGCTCGCTAACTACGGCGTGCAGCTCTGGCACGAGCATAAGGCCGACCAGGCGGTCGCGAAGCTCGAAGAGCACCTTGCCGTTTCCGCGAACGTGCTGCGCGGCGGCGCGTGGAAGACCGTACCGGCGGCGGAACTCGTTCCCGACGACCTCATCGCGCTTCGCGTCGGCTCCATCGTCCCCGCGGACGCGAAGGTGCTTTCGGGCTCGAACCTCTCGATTAACGAGTCCATGCTCACGGGAGAATCGCTCCCGAAAGAGAAGGCGAAGGACGACATCCTCTACTCCGGCTCGTTCGTGGTGACGGGGTCCGCGAACGCGCTCGTCACCGCAACGGGCGCGCGGACGTACTTCGGCACCACGGTGAAGACCGTGGAGATGGCGCGCAAGCGTTCCGCGCTCGAGCATGACATCCTCGCCATCTCCCGCTACCTGTCCTTCTTCGCCATCGGCGCGATGGTCGTCCTCACGGGCGCGCTCCTGCTCCACTCGAACTCATATGCGGACATCGCCACGCTCGACATATCGCTCCTCATCGCGGGCATCCCGGTGGCGCTTCCCACCGTCATGAGCCTCATCATCAGCGCCGGCGTGCTGGTCCTCGCGAGAAGCGGAGCCGTGGTGCGGCGTCTCTCTTCGCTTGAGGACCTCGCGAACGTGAACCTGCTCCTTTCCGACAAGACCGGCACGCTCACGGAAAATCACATACGGGTCGCGGAGGTGCAGCTCTTCGGCGCGTACGCGAAGGCCGACCTCCTCTCGTTCGGCGCGTCCGCCACGGACCCCGCGGACAATAATCCGCTTGAGGAGGCCGTGCGCGATGCGGCGAAGGATGCGGGCGCGCCCATGTATCCGCAGTCAGCGTTCATCCCGGGCGACTCGGAACGCAAGCGCGCGACCGCGACGGTGACGAGGGATGGCGAGTCCTGGATGGTCGTGCTCGGTTCCCCGTCCGTGCTCGAGAGCCGCTCCGAATTCTCCGCCGGGGAGCGCACGGCGTTCACGGACGCCGTCCTCGGCGCGGCGAAGCGCGGCGACCGCACGCTTGCCGTATCCGTCCGCAAAGGTTCGGAAAAGGAGGAGGGTCTCGAGCCCGTCGGCCTATTGTTCCTCGCGGACACGCTGCGGGAAGACGCGAAGGCGACCGTAGAGACGATGCGCGAGGAAGGCATCAAGGTGACGATGCTCACGGGCGACGATGACGCCATCGCGCACGAGGTGTCCGACGAGCTCGGGCTCGTCGGCGACGTGTACACGCGCGACATCTTCGACGACCCGGCGAAGCTTGCGGCCGCGCTCCCGCACACGGCCGCCTTCGCGGAAGTGCTGCCGAAAGATAAGTATGCCGCGGTCGAAGCGGCGAAGAAGGTATCGCGCGTCGCCGTCACCGGCGACGGCGTGAATGACGTGCCGTCCGTCGCGGACGCGGACGTCGGCATCGCGGTCGCGGGTTCGGTCGACGCCTTGCGGGAGACCGCGGACATCGTCCTCCTCTCGAACGGGCTCTCGGTCATCGCCACCGCCATCACGGAAGCGCGCAAGGTCTTCGTCCGCCTCTACCACTACTCCGTCTACCGCATGTCGGAAAGCTTCCGGCTCATCCTCACCATCGCCATCATCGGCGTCTCCATCGGGAACTATCCGCTCACGCCTATCCAGGTGCTCCTGCTCGCCTTCCTGAACGACGTCCCTATCATCTCCATCGCGTTCGACCGCGTGCACGTTCCGCATGCGCCTTCGAGCATCGACGGCCGCCGCCGCGCGAAGCTTTCCATACTCTACGGACTCTCGGGAATCGCGAACAGCATCTTCATGCTCATGTTCGCGTACGGATACCTGCGCCTTCCGTGGGCGGAAATCCAGACGCTCTTCTTCCTGAAGCTCGTCGTTTCGGGACACCTGCTCGTGTACGTCGCGCACACGTCCTCCCGCTGGTTCCGCTTCCTCCCGAGCCTTCCGGTCGTGAGCGCCGTCACCTTCACGCAGCTGCTCGCCACCGCGTGGGCCTTCTTCGGCATCTTCACCGCGCCGCTTCCCTTGTGGCTTATCGCGTTCGTCTGGGTCTGGTCCTTCTTCTGGATGCAGATAGCCGAGATATTCAAGATGATGAGCCCGAAACCGGGCGTGAAGCCGAACGCGCCGCCGCTCGCGCACGCTTCCGCGTAGCGCGGCGGCACACCCAGCATGTTACGTAGGACATACTATGTCCTACGTATAAGTGTGTCGTACTTGGGAAGTCCGTTCCAACAGCCGCGCCGCCCCGGCTTCATAATAGGGCGGCTTTTTATTTTCTCGTTCCGCAGTCCAAAAGGCCGCGTATATACGGTTTTTCCTAGAGCGCGCGTATCCGACACGGGTATTGACATACCATGTCATATGTAGTATGATGCGTCTACGTGCGAAATGGAGGAGTTCTTTATGCACACGCCAATAGAGTGGGTCTCCGTGACCCTGCTTATCGCCACCACGCTTGTCTCCTTGTATCATCACGGGCACTTCGGGGTTAAGCCGAGATGGAGCGAGGACAACCTTCGGTTCACGGAAGTGCTGCTCTTTGCAGCTACGTGCACCGTCGGCTATCACGCGCCTGACTATGCGTGGTATCTGGTAGCGGTGAACGGAATGGCCCGCGTTCTCGTCGTCGCGCTGGCCGTTTCTTTCACGTTCGGGCTGGGGTGCCTCACAGCGCTCCTGATCCGCGGAATCATCTACCTTTTCAAGCGACTCCTGCTGGCCGCGTGAGCTGCCGCCAGCGAACGCGCAATCAATCGGCGCCGGATGAACACATCCGACGCCGATTTCTTTTTCCTACTTCGCGAGACGCGCGAGGCGGATGACCTCGAACGAGTGGCGGCCGCCGAGGGCGCGGAAGACCGGTGCGAGCTTTTCGTCCTCCGATTCCGCAAGCGCTGCGCGAATCTCTTCGAGCGCTTCGTCTTCCGGAAGCAGGTGTTCGTAATCCTTTTTCGCGAGCACGCCGAGCGCGGAGAGTTCCTCAAGGTGATGCACGATGGTGGAAACGGCAAGGCCGCGCGCATCCGCCGCTTCGGAAAGTGTGCGGGCGTCGCGGACGGCCTCGAGCGTCTCCGCGAGCCTGCCCGGCATGAATCCCGCGGCGGCAA
This sequence comes from Patescibacteria group bacterium, assembly GCA_018969385.1. Classification (GTDB taxonomy): domain Bacteria; phylum Patescibacteriota; class Minisyncoccia; order Phycocordibacterales; family Phycocordibacteraceae; genus C7867-001. Next base: position 54,662 of record JAGWYL010000002.1, on the reverse strand, counting down.
AGCCGCCGCGGGATTCATGCCGGCTCCCCGCGTCGCTTCCCTGCTCCTCGTCCATCCACGCGCCGCCCGCCGCCTTCACGAAACGCTTCTGCATGTCCTGAAGCTCATCCCGGGGCATGTCCGTGAACGCCGCCGCGGCCGCGCGGCTTGATGCGCGGAAGTCCGCGTCTTTCTCGATGATTTCAGGATGCACGGAAAGCGCGCGATTATTGAGCCCGAGAAGATACAGCCCTGAAAGCGTCCGCACGCGCGAGAGCGCGACGTATCCCTGCCCGTACTCGAACGCGCGGGAGAGGTCGATGACCGCCGCATCGAGGCTCTGCCCCTGGCTCTTATGCACCGTCATGGCCCATGCGAGCCGCAGCGGATGCTGCGTGATGCTCGCGCGCACCTTCCCGTCCGTTTCCAATTTCCAATCCGCAGGCTCCACGTACACGCGCTTGCCGTCCCGCGTCTCCACCACCGGCGTATTGTCCGCCTTCGCGAAATCGACGACGACGCCGAGCGTGCCGTTCACGAACCGGCCCGCCGGGTCGTTCTTCGTGAACATGACCGCCGCCCCCTTCTTGAGTTCGAGCGTCTCGGGAGAAAGGCAGCCGCGGATGAGGCCTTCGACGGACGACGCGCCGCCCGCGCTTTTCATGAGGAACCGCATGGCGAATCCCGGCAGCTTGGCGAGCTCCGCCGCGTTTATCCGGTCCACGTCCGCATTGTGCGAGAACAGCTTCGGTACGTTTTCCGGAATCGCATCCGCATCCGTGCGTCTTTCGGCGAGCGTCTCATAGTGCTCGTCCTCCACCGCATTCGCGCGGATGGCGGAGAGCACACCGAGGAATGCGCCATCCTCTTGGCGGTACTGTTCTTCGAGATAGCAGACGAGCGGGGAGAGTTCCCGCCATACGGGCGAAGCGTAGCAGAACAGGACCTCCTTCCCGCGCGAGACGGGCGGAAGCTGGAAGAAATCCCCGACGAGAATCACCTGCATGCCGCCGAACGGCGCGTCCCGCTGATGCACCTCGCGGCACACCGCGTCCGCCATGCCGAAGGTCGCCGCGGACAGCATGGAAACCTCTTCGATGATGAGCACCTTCGCCTTCCGGATGCGGCGCGCGACATGCTCCTTCGAGGCGATGGCATCGACATCCGCGGGCGAAAGATATTCCTTGATGCCGATGCCACTCCACGAGTGGATGGTGGCCCCTCCCACGTGCGTCGCCGCGATGCCGGTTGCCGCCGTCACCGCCGGTTCGATGCCGCAAGAGCGGAGCCACGCGATGTACGCGTTCACGGTGTGCGTCTTCCCGCTTCCGGGTTCGCCGGTGAGGAATACGTTCGCGCCGGTCTTCAGTATGGAGAGTGCGTCGGCCTGCGTCATCCGCCGATTATACATGCCCGCGCGAACATGAAAAAAATATGAGGCGAAATCCGAGCAGTCGCTTGCAGCGCAGGCGTTCGCCGTCCGTTCATGCGGGCACGGATATTTCCCTTTCCGTTTTCTGCGGACGCATCCCTAGCGGATGCCGCTATCGCAGGAGATATTCGCCGTGACGTAGCCGCTTTCCGGCACCTCTACGCTCGCCTCCGTACAGCGCGGATACGGATTTCCGCCCGTCGCAGTGAGCGTGTACGTTCCGGGCGGAAGCGGGAACGAATACGTGCCATCGGCGGACATCGTGAACGCGAATGCGTCCGTCAACCCCGCGCGGTACACGCGCACGGTGGACGGATACGGTTTCGGCGCGCACGCAGGGTCGGGCGGAAAACGCTCGACCGGACAGGTCGGTCCAAGTAGGACGGTTCCGTTCACGCCCGTAGTCGACGTAGCCGTATCCGCGACGCAGGTTCCGCCGGTGTCCGGTCGGAGAGCGGCAAGCTCGCAGTGGAAGCCCGCGGCGCAGACGGGCGCATTCCGGATGAATCCGCCGCAGTGCTCGCCCGCTCCGGCTACGGGCGCGCCTGCATCGGTCGAGGTGGCGGTTCCTCCCGCGGCCGGCGGATTCGCGCGAACGAGGAGGTAGCCCGCCGCGCCGCCGATGATGACGGCCGCGACGAGACCGGCGACGACGTATGCTTTCATGCGTCCAGTATAGCAAATGGCGGTTCGGGACCTGCGCGGCCCTTACCGCGCTCCTAGCCTTCCGTTATCGGAAACGCAGCGTCCGCGCCTTCGGTAAGCGCGGCGAAAACGTGCGGGTTCGCGGCGATGAAATCGAGTTCGCGATAGTCGTACGTGCGCTTCCCCAGATTCGCGACGACGCCGCCCGCTTCCTTTACCAGGAGCGAGCCGGGCGCGAAGTCATAATCTTTCCCGTGCGGGTCGAACTGCACGCGGCCCTCGAGCTTTCCCGAAGCGATGAGCGCGAATTCGTAACCCGCGCAGATGGTCTTGAACGGAAGCGCCCGTCCGAACATCGCGAAATAGCGGGCGAGGTTTTCCGGTTTCGCGAGATGCGATTCCCATCCCACGTATGCGCTGTCGTACGGCCGTTCGGAGACGCGGATAGGTTCGCCGTTCCGGAAAGCGCCGCCGCCCTTGACCGCGTGGTAGAGCGCGTCGTTCAGGAAATCGTATATCGCGGCGAGCCGCACTTCCCCGTCCTCGATGTACGCGAGCATGGTTGTGCAGAATGGCAGGCCGCGCGCGTAGTGCGCGGTTCCGTCGATAGGGTCCGCGAGCCAGAGCCGCGCCGCGTCCCGGCTGCCGCCGTACTCTTCGCCCGCGAAGCTGACGCCTGAATCCAGCTTGCCGAGCTCGTCCGCAAGCTGCCGCTCGACGGCAAGGTCGGCTTCCGTAACGATGCTGTCCCCGCGCTCGCCCTTCTTCTCCTTCACGGCAGCGGTTCCCCACTGCGGCAAGGAAAGCGCGCGCGTGCCGCGCACGATAGCGAACACTTTCGCGGCGAACGCGTCGGTCATCGGGAAAGTATACCGCGCCGCGGCTGCCTTAGGCGCGGTGACGGATGAAATCGAGGACGGTGAGGAGCGCAAGGAGCGCGATGAGGATGGCGCCAAGCGCCGCGAATCCGAGCGCTTGCACCGCCGCTTCCCTATTTTCCGCTTCGCGCATGTTGCGGCCCGCGGCGACGTACGCGGGATTCCCGTTCGCATCCGTGAACGCGACGAGCACTACCGCTTCCCGCACGCCGGAGGCGGTCTGCCAGCTGAAACGGTTTTCATTCGCGGGCGCATTGTTCATGTGATGCCCGATGATGCGCGCGTTCCACTTCGACGTATCGAAGACGCCCTGCGGAAGCCGCGGCGGCGCGCCCTGGTAGACGCCGTCCGATTCGAGCGGCGTGCCGGAAGCGTCATACACGGCGAGCCACGGCGCGAGGCTCGTGGAAATGTCCACCGGTGCCGCGCCGCGCGTGAAGAGCGCGGCGGGCGCGTAGTCTTTCGCGAGGTATGCGGCGGCGTCTTCCGCCATCTCAACCTGCGGGTCGTTCAGGGATTGCCGGTATACCTGCTGCGTTGCGAGCATCGCGTATCCCACCGCGCCCGTGGCGATAAGCGCAAGCGGCAGGAATTTCCACAGGACGCGCGAAGCGCGATTACTATTCCTCATACCGGGAATAACCGCGCGAAGGCTTACGGAGTTTCAGGAAACGCGACGCGCTCGCCGGTGGCGGCTATGGTCACGGAATCCAGCATGCCCGCGAGTTCCGCGGAAACGGCGGCGAGGTCGTCCTTCGTGAACTCCTGTATCGCGCCCGGCGGATAGTTCGCGAACTGCGTCTGCCCGATGCGCGTCTCGAATTCGTAGCAGGTCGTACCGAAATAGAGCCGGTAGAGCGCGCCCTGCGCATAGTGTCCCGCGCCCGCGTCGCCGAGCGGCGAGAAAACGCTCGTCGAATAGTCGCTGTGCGTCTGTATGGTCGGCGTGAAATCCGCATAGCCCGCTGGCGGCGTGCTAAGGCAGGCGCTTTCCGTCGTCAGGTCCTTGCGCTCTTCGATGCGCAGTCCCGCGCTTTCGAAATTCGTATTCGCATAGGCCTCGCCGGTTCGGTAGAGGCAGTAGTCGAACCCGGGGTCGCACGGGGGAATGTACGCCTTCGTGAGCACCTGGTCTTCGGTCACCGCAAGCCCGTACGAACCGCCATAGGCGAACGTGATGCCGCCCGGCGTGGTGACGGTCTGTCCTCCGTAGGCACCCTCGGGCGTCGTCGTCGGCGACGCCGGCGTCGCTGTCTTACGCATATTCGCATCCGCGGCCCAGACAAAGATTATAAGCACGAGGAGGAGCGCCCCTATACCCGCAATCACCTGCCTAGTGAGGTTCTCGTTCGTACTCATATTCCTATTCTATACCAATGCAAATCCGTCACGGCAGGTGCGAAGGCTCGGGCAAGGGGCCTGGTTCCGTCGTTTCCGGTCCTTGAGGCGCAGGGTCTCTCGGCATGAGCTCTAGATGAGAACCGTCGGTCGAACTCTCGCTCAAGCGCACTTCCTTAGCCGCGAGTATGGCGAGCGAGGACGCGCAAGAAAAGAACCAAGGAATATCGCTCTGCCTTGCCGGTCGTTCGGAGAACGGCATACTATGCACTCAGTATAGCGTAGCGTAAGGGGTATACTGGCTCCATGGATGTACAAGAACTGAAATCGAGATTGACAGACGTAGTGAAAGGCGACGTGTCGGACGCGCCGGAGGACCTCGCGAAGGCGAGCAGGGACACGTCCCTTTTCATGCGGATGCCGAAGCTGGTGGTATTTCCGAAGGATGCGGATGACGTGGCGGCGGCGGTAAGGGTGGTGCGCGCCGCCCGGGAGGGCGGCGCGCAGGTAGCGCTCGCCGCGCGCTCGGCCGGCACGGACATGTCCGGCGGCCCGCTCACGGACGGCGTCGTCATCTCATTCACCAGATATATGAATCACATGGGCGAGGTCGGCGCTGCCGACGGAACTCATTTCAAAACTTCCGGCGAGGGAGTGCATGGTTCGGAAGACTTGAATGGGCTTCTTCCGAACCATGCACCGCGAGCCGGTATTGAAACGAGTTCCGCTTTGAACGCGAACGGACTGCAAAGCGCGCATGTCGCCGGATACGCCATCACGGAACCCGGCGTCTTCTACCGCGACTTCGAGAAGGAGACCCTCAAGCAGGACCTCATACTCCCCTCCTACCCCGCAAGCCGCGAGCTCTGCGCCATGGGCGGCATCGTCGCGAATAATTCCGGCGGCGAGCGCACGCTCGAGTACGGCAAGACGGAAGACTATATAGAGGAGATGGAGGTCGTGCTTTCGGACGGCTCGAAGGCGACATTCAAAGCGCTCACGAGCGCCGAGCTCGACGAGAAGAAGAAACTCGAGACGCTCGAAGGTTCCATCTATCGCACGGTCGATGAGGTCATCACGAAGAACGCCGACCTTATCGCCGAAAAGAAGCCGGAGGTTTCGAAGAACTCCGCGGGCTACGCGCTCTGGAACGTGCGCACGCCGGACGGCGGCGTGAACCTCGCGAAGCTCATCTGCGGCAGCCAGGGCACGCTCGCGCTGTGGACGCGCGCGCGGCTCGGGCTCGTGAAGGACAAGCCGCACCGCGCCATGCTCGTCATCTTCCTCCATGACCTCGCGCCGTTGCCGGACATCGTCGCGAAGGTGCTGCCGCTCAATCCCGAATCGTTCGAAAGCTACGACGACAAGACCTTCACGTTCGCGACGCGGTTCCTCTTCGACCTCCTCAAGCAGATGGGGCTCGCGAAGGCCGTGCACCTCGGCATCGAGTTCTTGCCGGAAGTGGAAACGGTGCTCGTAGGCGGCGTGCCGAAGCTCATCCTCATGGCCGAGTTCGCGGAGAACACCATCGAAGAAGCGGACGCGAAGGCGAAGGCGGCGCAGGACGCGCTCGCCGAGTTCCATCTCGAGACGAAGATAGAGAAAAATGAGGCCGAGAGCGAGAAATATTGGATAGTCCGGCGCGAGAGCTTCGCGCTCCTGCGCAAGTCGCTCCACGGCTACTACGCCTCCCCCTTCATCGACGACTTCGTCGTGCCGCCTGCGTCATACCCGAAATTCCTGCCGGAACTATCCGCGCTCCTTGCGCAGTATCAGGACCGCTTCATCTACACCATCGCCGGCCACATCGGCAACGGGAACTTCCACATCATCCCGCTCATGGACCTCTCGAAGCCCATTTCCCGCGAGACCATCCTCGAACTCGCGCCGAAAGTCTACGAGCTCGTCATCAAGTACGGCGGCACGACGACCGGCGAGCATAATGACGGCATCATCCGCACGCCGTACCTCCCCATGCTCTTCGGCGCGGAGATGGTCGCGCTGTTCGAAGAAGTGAAGAAGGCGTTCGATCCCGAGAACATCCTCAACCCCGGCAAGAAAGTCGGCGGCACCTTCGAAGACATCAAGCGGTACATGCTCACGGCGAGCGAGTGAGTCCGGACGGGCGCTTCGCGCACCGCGCGCGTCTTGTTCCGCGCGCGCGGTATGCTAGTGTGCGCACGGAATCTTTTTTCATCAGCCTGACGGAGGGAACGCCGATGGCCAGCACCGAGTACCTATTCGCGTACGGAAGGGTCGCGAGGATATACGACGACGCGGGCGCAGATTCGTCTTTCTGCTTCGTGCGTCCGATAAACGGACGCGACGAGGAGCGGGACGTGAAGTGCTTCTTCGACCGTTGCAAGGTGGTCGAAGCGCCGAAAGAAGGGCACGACAGGCCGTACATAACGAACCGGCCGCAGCGCCGCAGGCCGCTAGAGGGCGACCTCGTCGTGCTCGTCGCCTTTCCGAACATGAAGGGGAAGGGCTACAAGGCGCAGCGATGGGGATTCGTCGACTAGGCGGTCCCGATGCGGCGGCTTCCATGCACCTTCGGGTGCAAGGAAGCCGCCGCTCTTTCGTTCCTCCGCCTGCCCGCGTCCTCCAAACAAATCCGGCCATACCGCGTACTAAGAGGCATACCGCTTCCGCGGCCTTATCACCTATCCCCTCACCACCCTTGCTTCCATGGAACCCGCTCCTCTACGCGCCTCGCTTGGCGCAAAGGTCGCCGCGCTTCGCGCATACGCGGCCGCACACAAGCTCGTAAGCGGCATCGTTCTCGTCGCGGTGCTCTGGGGCGGCTGGTCTGCGTACGGAATGGTGACCGCGCCTTCAACGGCGACGCGCTATGTGACGACGACGGTCGCCACGGGCACGGTCGTCGCCACGCTTTCCGAGACAGGCCAGGTGAGCGCGTCGCGCGAACTCGCGCTTACGCCGCAGGCGTCGGGAGAAATCGTCGGGATGTACGTCACGCCCGGAGAGCATGTGAGCGCCGGACAGGTCATCGGGCAGCTCGACGCGACCGACGCGAAGCAGGCGCTTGCCGACGCGGAACTTTCGCTGCAGACCGCGGAACTTACGTACGCGCAAGACACGGCTACCTCGACGCTTTCGCTCAACCTGCTCACGGCGCAAAACGGCGTCACGAATGCCGAGACGTCGCTCGCCAAGACCCGCGACAGCTCGTACGCTTCCATCGCGAGCGTCTACACGGACCTCGCCACGGTCCTGAATGGCCTTGATACCGTGCTCCACGGCTACAACGTGACCGGCCGCACGAGCCAGACGAACCTCAACGCGTACCGGGACATCGTTTCCGCGAACGATACGAACATCAATCCTTTCCAGACCTCCGCGCAGTCGTCCTATGACGCCGCGGTCGCCGCATATGATACGGCGGTCCTGGCGTACAAGGCCACGCCGCGCTCCGCGACGGACGAAGAGCTCACGACGCTCGCGCAGCAGACCTACGCGGCGACCGAGACCGTCGCCGACGCCGTGAAGGACGCGCATGACTTTTTCGACCGCGTAAGCACGGATTACACGCTGTACAACTATCAGTCTTCCTCCGTACTCGCGGGGCTCATCACGTCCGTGAACGGCTACACCGCGACGGTCACGACCGACCTTTCGAACGCGCTCACGGTGAAGACGGATATCATTTCCGCGGAGCAAGCGGTGGCGGTGGCGCAAAACACGCTCGACATGACGGAGGGCGGCGCGAACGCGCTCACGCTCCAGTCCGCGGCGCTCACGCTCAAGAAAGCGCAGGAAGCGGTCACGACCGCTAAGCAGAATCTTTCTGACTACACGGTCGTCGCGCCGTTCTCCGGCACCGTCGCGTCGGTTCCCGTGAAGGTGTACGACCAAGCTTCGTCCGGCACGACGATGGCTACGCTCATCACGGACCAGAACACGCTCACGATATCCGTGAACGAGGTGGACGCGTCGAAGCTCAAGACGGGACAGAAGGCGACGGTCACGTTCGACGCGCTTCCCGGCGTGACGCTCGCGGGCACGGTAAGCGAGATAGACACGCTCGGCACCGTCTCGCAGGGCGTGGTCTCCTACGATGCGACCATCACTTTCGACACGGCGAATGCGGCGGTGAAGCCCGGCATGAGCGCGACCGCGAACGTCATCGTCGATAGCGGGACGGGACTCGTCGTCCCGGCAAGCGCGGTGAAGACGGCGGGCACGCAGAGTTACGTGGAGGTCTTCACTCCCCCGCTTTCCGGAAGTTTTGCGCCGGGCGGCGCGGAGAGTCCGGTTCCGCCTTCGCGCGTCATGGTGACCGCCGGCCTTACCGACAATACCGAGACCCTCATCACCGCCGGGCTTTCGGCCGGCGAGCAGGTGGTGACCTCGACAATAGCGGGGACGGCGCAAACGTCCGCATCGGCAGCGCCGTCCATCTTCAACGCCGCCGGCGCCCGCGGCGGCGCGGTGCGCGCGGGCGGCGGCGGAGCGGTGTTCCGCGCCGTCGGCGGATAACCGTCATGATAGAGCTCAAGGATATCGAGAAGACGTACGGATCGGGACCCGAGGCGTACACCGCGCTCAAGGGCATCAGCTTCTCGGTCGACGAGGGCGAATTCGTCGCCATCATGGGCCCTTCCGGAAGCGGCAAGTCGACCCTGATGCACATCGTCGGCTGCCTCGATACGCCGACCTCGGGCACGTACGTGCTCGACGGCCGGGACGTCTCGACGATGACGGACGACGAGCTCGCGGAAATCCGCAAGGACAAGATAGGATTCGTCTTCCAGGCTTTCAATCTCCTCCCGCGCACCACCGTGCTCCGGAATGTCGTCCTGCCGCTCGTGTATGCGGATGTCGAGCCGCATGAGCGCGAGAAGCGCGCGACCGCCGCGCTTCTCGCAGCCGGACTCCCCGAAGACCATTTCGGCCACCTCTCGAACCAGCTTTCAGGGGGCCAGATCCAGCGCGTCGCCATCGCGCGCGCTTTGGTGAACGACCCCGCGCTCATCCTCGCGGACGAACCGACGGGCAACCTCGATAGCAAGACGAGCCTCGTCGTCCTCGGTACGCTCCAGACGCTGAACCGTACGCACGGACGCACCATCGTGCTCATCACGCATGAGCCGGATATCGCCCTACACGCGGGCCGCATCATACGGCTCAAGGACGGCCGCATCATCTCCGACGAGAAGAATCCCGCGCCGCGCGACGCGACGCGGGAAACCGCGCTCTACGACGACGCCACCGTATGACCGTATGACCACGCGCGACCTCTTCGAAGAGACCCACGCGGCGCTTTCCGCGAACAAGACCCGCTCGGGCCTCACCATACTCGGCATCGTCATCGGCATCGCGTCGGTCATCGCGCTCACCGCCATAGGCCAGGGCGCGCAGAACTCCATCTCCGCCTCGATAGACTCGCTCGGTTCGAACCTGCTCGAGGTGATGCCCGGCGCGGTGCGCATGATAGGTTTCGGCGCTTCAAGCGGCCGCGGCTCCGCGAAGTCGCTTACGCCGGGCGACGAGACCGCCATCATGGGCGTCGCGAACGTCGCGGCGGTTTCCGGCGAATACTCCTCCCGCTACCAGGTCACCGTCGCCGGCGCGAATACGAACACCACCGTCGACGGCGTGAACGGGAGCTATGCGGGCATCCGGAACATTTCCATGGACCAAGGAGCGTTCATCACGGACAGCCAGTCGCTCTCCCTTTCGAAAGTCGCCGTCATCGGCTCCACGGTCGCCACCGACCTCTTCGGTACGGACGCCACCTCCACGAACCTGGTCGGAAAAAACATCCGCGTGAACAACATGCAGTTCACCGTCATCGGCCTCATGGCGACGAAGGGCGGTTCGGGCTTCGGCAGCCAGGACAACGAGATATTCATACCGCTCGGGACCGCGCTCCAGTATTTCGCCGGAACGGGCAATCAGTTCCTCTCGACGATAGACATACAGGCGGCGACGCAGCAGTCGATGTCGCAGGTGCAAAGCGACGTCACCGCGCTCCTGCTTTCCCGCCACGGGGTGAGCGACCCCGCGAAAGCTGACTTCAGCATCCTCAATCAGCAGGACCTGGTCTCCGCGGCTTCGAGCGTGACCGGAACGTTCACCACGCTCCTTGCGGCCGTCGCCGGCATCTCGCTCCTCGTCGGCGGCATCGGCATCATGAACATGATGCTCACGAACGTGACGGAGCGCATGCGCGAGATCGGGCTCCGGAAGGCCATCGGCGCGACGAAGGCGGACATAAACCGGCAGTTCCTCGCCGAAGCCGTCGCGCTCACGTTCATCGGCGGCGCGGCGGGCGTCGCGCTCGGCTGGTCCGCCGCATACGCGGTGACCGCGATGGGCATCGTGGCCGCGCAGGTGACGCTCTCTTCGGTGGTGCTCGCCTTCGGCGTTTCCGCCGCCATCGGCATCGCCTTCGGCTGGTACCCGGCGCGGCGCGCGGCGAACCTGAACCCCATCGACGCGTTGCGCTATGAATGAAAAAGCGCGCGGACGCGTACTACCTACATACTCATCTTTCACGTCACATGACTAAGCACAGCATCATCACGGGAGTCGTCGCCCTCATCGTGGGGCTCGGCGCGGGCTATTGGGGAGCGACCGCATTCGCGAAGCCGACCCCTTCGTTCGGAAGAAATCTCTCGCAAGGCGGCGCGGGCGGCGTCATGTTCACGCGCGGCGGCGCGGGCGCGCAGGCGGGCGGCGGATTCGTGAGCGGCACCGTCGCGCAGGCGAGCGCGACCTCCATCACGGTAAATACGCGTGACGGGAACTCGCACGTCGTGCTTATGAGCCCCTCGACCACGGTCGCGAAGAGCGTCACGGGTTCTCTTTCAGACCTTTCGGCAGGGAGCGACGTCATAGTAAGCGGCACGACGAACAGCGACGGGAGCATCACCGCGACGCTCATCCAGATACGTCCGGCGGGCGCGAATGCGCCGATGATGCCGGCTGCGGGCGGATAATAGCGCGTACGGGCTCGGCTTTCGTGCGCGGCCGTTTCCACGGCTGCGCACGTGTGCTATACAAGAAGCAATGAAACGTGCGGTCGCCATAGCCATAACGGTACTGCTCATCATCGGCATGATTGCGGTGCTCCTGCCCGCCCTCTTCGGCTAGAGCCCGCCCTGCCATTTCGTCGCGCACGGACGTGCGCGAGCGTAATCCACAGCGCCCTTGTCATACCCGGTAATCGGTAGTATGGTTATGTTACTCGCAGGTTGTGAAGAAACTCCGTGCGTCCCAGAAGACCCGTAGTGTTCGGCATCGGCGAGGGTTATTCAAGTCATCGAGAACAGCATGGACAATGCAGGTGTTTCGGGAGCCAAGCTCTACGTGGGCGGCATCCCTTATCGCTCGACCGAAGATGATATCCGCAAGGCCTTTGAGGAGGCCGGCACGGTGACGTCGGTGAGCATTATCAGCGACCGCATGACGGGCCGTTCGCGCGGCTTCGGCTTCGTCGAGATGTCTTCCGAAGCGGAGGCCCAGGCGGCAATCGAGCGCTGGGACGGCAAGGAGTTCGACGGCCGCACGCTTTCGGTCTCGCTCGCTCGCCCGCAGGGTGAGCGCCGCGAACGAAGCGGCGGCGGTGATCGCGGAGGTTTCGGCGGCGGCTACGGCCGCGGCGGCTACTAGCAAGCGAGCCGAGCGATAAGCGCATACCATGCGCTTATCCGAGGCGAGTGTAGCTAGAAAGCTTGCAAGCAAAGCTTACGGCCGCGGCGGATACTGATCCCTCGCTCCGTTTGGAGAAACCGCCGCGCCCCTACGGGGCGCGGCGGTTTCTCTGTATCCATTCTCATGCACGCATAAAAAGAGAGATGGGCGGCATCACCAGTGATGCCGCCCATTGAGACGATTCTCAAGCATGTCCGTCACCGGTCGCGCGGTGGCGGCGAGCCATGCAGCAACTGTCGCATGTGCTTGCCGATTCCCACCGCCCGTACAGCCGAACATCCGTGAGCAACGAGGAGCCGTTCAAGTCCGCCTGACGTTGCGACGTACCGCCTGATCGCTTCCGCGTCCATATCATTACGTCCGCCCTTCAGGACCTTGAGACCTCGCGCAGCATGTTCGTACACGTTGCCATTCGGACCGCAGGCGTCGATGAGTTCGGCGAGCATCTTTGGCAACGCATCCCTCGGCGGAAGTTCCGGACCCGGTTCGGGTGCACGTGAGAGCGACGACACGTCGGTCTCGTCACCGAGATACCAGTGCGAGTCGGTAACAAAGCGCGCGGTTCCCGCTTTGAAGCTGCAGCTCCGTCCCTCTTTCGCCGGCATGCCGTACTGCGCGACATAGGCTTTCTTCGCATGCTCTATCTCGTCCTTGTGGTCGCGACAGAGCGCTGCGACCGTACCGATAGTCGGCAGCACGTCCGGCATACGCTTCGCTATCTGCGAATACGAATACCCGCGCAAGAGGAGCCCGATGAACTCGGATGCGCGTTCGGGGCTGCCGAGCCTGCTCGATGCAAGCGGGCGGTCCGGCTTGTTGTCATTCGTGAATGTCTGCATCATGGGAACCCTCCAGTTTTTCCGGATGAGCCCCACGCATTACCCATATTTTCTTGGACTCGTCTCAAGAACGGCTTGCTCCAGGCATGCGATGCGGAAGCGAGCCCATACAAGGCTTCCGAATCGCACACCTGTCGCTCGCCGTACGCCTTGAAACGAGTCCTGGCGTACTTTCCTGTGTATTATACCACGCAAAATACAGAGTGTCGAGAATCCGCATCGCGCGCGCCGTGGTAGCGTACGCGCATGGAGAAGGACGAGCGGTGGCTGGTGAACGAGAAATACGGCGGCGTCGAATGCGATGCATTCGACGCCGATCGCAAGCGGCTCGCCCGCGGCGAGCCGCTTGCCTATGTCATCGGGTGGCAGCCGTTCCTCGGACTTCGCATCCACCTCGACTCACGGCCGCTTATCCCCCGCCCCGAAACGGAATGGTGGGCAGAAGAGCTTACAGCTGACAGCGTACAGCGTACAGACACTCCTCTTTCTTTTCTCGACCTGTGCGCGGGTTCGGGCGCCATCGGCTGCGCCGCGCTCGCGCGTCTTCCCCATGCGAAAGTCCGTTTCGGCGAACTCGACCCTGCGCACGAGGACACCATCCGGAAAAACATCCGCGAGAACGGACTCGACGCTTCGCGCGCATCCATCGGCATCGGCGACCTCTTCGCGCCGTTTAAGGACGAGCGGTTCGACATCATCGCCGCGAACCCGCCATACGTCCCCGCGGGCCGCACCCTCGACGCGAACGTTACGGACTACGAGCCGAACGGGGCGCTCTTCTCCGGCACGGATGGGCTCGACCTCATCCGTCGGATATGCGCGGACGCTGCGACGCACATGAATGAAGGCGGCGAGCTTTGGCTCGAGTGCGATGAATCGAACGCGGATCAGGCGCTTACGCTCGCCCGTCGGAGCGGAGCGAAACGAAGCGAGTTGCGCACCGACCCGTATGGCCGCAAGCGCCTGGTCGTGTCATATTTTTAAGCATGCAGCCCGTCCAACCGTTTGCGGGACCCGCGCTCTCGTTCGCGCTTCCGAGCGTAGCGGTGATTTCCGGCTACGTGCTCCTCGCCGTGTTGTTCCTCTGGGTGCTCTATACGCTCATAAATTTCTACCACTGGTTCCGCTACAGCCGGCATTCCATCGTCATCATCCCGGCTATCGTCGCCCACCTCTTCGTCTCGAGCTTCCTGCTCATACTCGCGGGCGCGGGCGCGCTCCTGCATTAGCGCATGGAAGACTTCGAACTTGAGCCGGGAGAGAAGATACTGCGGCTGGTGCGCAAGCACTGGTTCGTCTTCGTCCTGCAATTCATCCCGTTCCTCATCCTCGCCGCGCTCCCGTTCCTGCTCGTGCCGCTCGCGAAGTTCCTCATGGCGAACACGCCCGCGGGCGCGCCGCTCTACGCGCCGCTCGTCGATTTCGCGCGCGCGGGACTCTTCGGTTCGCCGCTCATGCGGCTCATGGTAGGCACCTGGTGGCTTTTCGTCTGGCTTGCCGCGTTCAACCTCTTCACGAACTACTTCCTCAAGGCGTGGCTCATCACGAACGAGCGCATCGTCGACATCGACCAGCACGGCTTCTTCCGGCGCGAGGTTTCCTCGCTCCTGCTTGACCGCGTACAGGACGTGACGACGGACGTGAACGGCGTGCTGGCGACCCTCATCGATTTCGGGAACATCCACGTCCAGACCGCGGGCACCATCGAACGCTTCCATATGCGCGGCGTGCCGAACCCGAAAGCGCTCCGCGACGTCATCCTCCAGGAAGTGGCGCGCGTGCAGAAGCTGAATCCGAACGCGACCGGCGGGGTGTAGCTTCGCCTGGTTTTACAGAGAGCGCCGAATGGAACGTGAGACTGTCTTCAGCAAAGTATTCCGTTCGGCGGCACGGTGAGGCGACTATGATTCCGCGACGGCGGAGGCGGGGCGGCGTACCACAGGATGGCCACGCGCTCTTTTCATAGCGGAACTCATGATAAAATCGGCCTGATGGCCGATACTCCGTCTACCGAACCGTATAAGGGCGTGCGCGACTTCTATCCCGCGGACTGGCGGCGGCTTGCGGGCGTCTTCAAGAAGGTGCGCGGCCTCCTCGAATCGTACGGCTACGAGGAGTACAACGCTTCGCCCTTGGAGCGTTCGGAACTCTATGAGAGCAAGGGAAACGAGGAAATCATCAACGAGCAGACCTACACGTTCACGGACCGGGGAGACCGCCGCGTCACGCTCCGCCCTGAGATGACCCCGACCTTGGCGCGGATGGTGTCCGCGAAGCGGCGCGAGCTTCCCTTCCCGCTCCGGTGGTACAACATCGGCAACCGTTTCCGCTACGAGCGTCCGCAGCGCGGACGGCTTCGCGAATTCTTCCAGACGGACATAGACCTCGTCGGCCTTCCGGAGGGCGATGCCGACATCGAGATAGTGTCGCTCGCATCGGCTATCCTGAAGACCTTCGGCGCGAAGGAGACGGATTTCATCATCCGGATAAACTCGCGCAAGCTCCTTGCCGCCGCCTCGAAGGCGGCCGGGCTCGACGACGAGAGCCTGCGGGTGTACTGGCAGCTTCTCGACAAGCGATCGAAGATGACGCCCGAGGCGTTCGAGGAAGCGCGGCGAAGCATGCCGGGCGACCCGCTCAAGATAGTCGAGGACGGGACCGAGCCGGCGGTGGCGGAGGAAAAGCGGAAGCTCGACGCCCTCATCGATGCGCTCGCCGCGGGCGGCGTCGGCAATGCGGTATACGACCCGGGCATCGTGCGCGGCTTCGACTACTACACCGGCGTCATCTTCGAGGTGTTCGATACCGACATCAAGAATCCGCGCGCGCTTTTCGGCGGCGGGCGCTATGACGGCCTGGTCGCGCTCTTCGGCGGAGACCCCATCCCCGCGGTCGGCTTCGCGTTCGGCGACGTCACCTTCATCGACTTCCTGGAGACGCATGGCCTCCTGCCCGGATTCGCCGGCGCGCAAGCCGACCTCTACCTCGGCACGCCGACGGCGGACCGCACGGCCGCGCAGGATTTCGCGCGCGCGCTTCGCGAGCAGGGCGTCCGCGTCTTCGTGAACCTCACGGACAAGTCGCTTAGCGACCAGATCAAGGATGCGGTGAAGCGCGGCATCCCGTACTTCGCCGCGGTCGGGAGCGAAGAAGCGAAGAGCGGCATGCTCAAGCTGAAAACGCTCTTTACGGGCGCGGAAGAGTCCCTTCCGGTCGACGACGTCGCTTCCCGCATTCTTTCCTGACGTATCTGCTGTCAGCGCAGCTGTAACCTGTAAGCTATTTCCATGCGAACCATCGTTTTTGACATCGAGACCGCGAACACATTCCCTACTCTCGCCCGTTCGGACATCGGACGGCTCGAACTCGCGCTCGTCGCCATCTACGATTCCGAAACCGACGCGTACACGTCCTACGTGAAGGAAGAGCTTCCCGCGCTCTGGCCCATCCTCGAGCGCGCGGAACTTCTCGTCGGCTTCAATTCCGACACGTTCGATATTCCGCTCCTCGACCGCTACTATCCGGGCGACCTGACGAAGATACCGAGCCTCGACCTGCTCGTCGAGGTACAGAAGGTGCTCGGCCGGCGCATCCGCTTGCAGTCGCTCGCGGAAGCGACGCTCGGCAAGAGCAAGAAAGGCAGCGGGCTCGAATCCGTGGAGTGGTGGAAGGAAGGGCTCGTCGACAAGGTGCGCGAGTACTGCATCGAGGACGTGCGCATCACGAAAGAACTGTATGACTACGCGCGCGAGAACAAGAAGCTCCGCTACAAGGACCTCTCCGAAGTCCGCGATATCAAGCTCGAGGTCGGTTCCTGGAAGAAGCGCGGCGGGCAGACCGCGCTGACGCACACCCTGCCGCTCTAGCGGTACAACGCGCGGTATACTGGAATCCTATGCGAGACTTCATCATTCCGGGCGCGATAGCGGTTGCGGGCATACTCATCGCAGGCGGCGTGTACATCCACCTGCGCATGCAGGCCGGCCAGGAACCCTCCACGGTTTCGCCGACGGCGGACTTGAGCCTCATACCTCCGGTCACTTCGGCGGACCATATCCTCGGGAATCCCGCCGCTCCCGTCGTCATTATCGAGTATTCCGATTTTGACTGCCCGTTCTGCAAGCAATTCCATGACACCCTGCACCAACTCATGGCGTCCTACGGGACGAACGGGGACGTGGCGTGGGTGATGCGCGAGTTCCCGCTCACGGAACTCCACCCGAATGCGGCGAAGCACGCCGAAGCCGCCGAGTGCGTCGCGCGCGTCGGCGGCAGCGACGCCTTCTGGAAATTCGGCGACCTTCTCTTCGGCGGACAGCCCACGAACCCGAGCGCGTATCCCGCGCTCCTCGCGAAGGTCGGCGTCGACTCCTCGCAATTCGATGCCTGCATGAGCCAGGGCGACACCGCGACGCTCGTGGCCGGCGAGCGGCAGGATGCGCTTTCCGCGGGTGCGCAAGGCACGCCCTTCAGCGTCCTCCTCGTCAAAGGCCATACGCCCGTCGCGATTCCGGGCGCGCTTCCCCTCGACCAGCTGAAGACGCTCGTCGATAACGCCATCCAGTCGACGAAATAGCGCGCATGGAAAGTGGTCACGCCAAGAGGCGAAAGAGCGCGTCGTAGTCGGAAGGAGCGCCCGCGCGCCACCGGCCCGTAAGGAGCTCTTCGAGCACGGCATCGAGCGTCGCTTCGAGCTCCGTGCGCATCTCCTTCGCGAGCAGCACGCGGTGCTCTTCGATGCCTTCCTCGGAAAGGCGCACGATGCGCCCGGAGACCGGTTCGTGTCCGTTCGCGCGCAGCAAGAGGTCATAGAAGGCTATCTGCCGCGCGAACCGCTCCTTCTCTTCCTTCTCTATCGAGCTCGACGTCTTGAAATCCACGATGCAGAGGCCTTCATCCGTCCGCATGAGCGCGTCTATCTTCCCCTTGAGCGCCACCTCCGTGCCGCGTACGACGCGTTTCGCCTTGAACGTTTCCTCGATAGCGAGCGCCTCCCCTGCGAAGAACGGGTCGGCAAGCGCCGCGCGAAGGAGCGCCGACCCGTGACGGACGAGCGCATCGAACGTATCGCCGCGCGGCAGGAGCGATTGGCGGAACGCGCGGGCGAGTTCGGCGTGCGCCTCGTCCGCATCCCGCGTCTTGAGGAATCGCGCGAGCGCCGCGTGCACCGCATTCCCCGCCGCGATGGCGCGCGTCTCAGGCTCGGAAAGGCGCAGCACGCGCTTCGCGAAGAAGGCGGGCGGACTCTCGAGATATTCGTTGTACGCCGAGGGCGAAAGGCCGTCATGCACGAGGTAACGCTCCGTGAGTTCGCGTAGGAGCGCGGTCGGCTCGACGACCGTGAAGAGCTTCGGAAGCGGATCGGACGGGACAGAGAGGGTCTCGAGCCCGGCCGGCATGAGAGAGAACGGCGGCTGCTCTTTCCCGTCGCCGTTCTCCGCGGCATAGGAGAGCACGAGCGCGTCTTTCGCGCGCGTCGTCGCCACATAGAACAGGCGGATGAGCTCGTCGTGCTCGCGCTTGCCGTCGAAGGGCGACGGCACGAGCGCGCTTTTCCCCCGCCCTTCCCACTCGCTCTTCGTAAGCGCGGTCACGAACACGCGCGCGAATTCCATGCCCTTCGCCTTGTGCGCGGTAATGACCGTTACCGCGCCTTCCGCGCGCGTGCGCGACGTGGTTAGCGCGCCGACCTCATGCTCGCGCGCCTGCTCGAACTCGGCGACCACTTCCGCGAACGTCGCGCTCGGCGCGCGGCGCACGAGCTCTTCCACGTACTGCATGACTTTCCGTACGAGAGGTACGTCTTCAGTAAGCGCATCGGCATGCGAAAGCAGGTAGTCGCGCGCTCCCGACTGCGCGAGGAGGAGCGAGAAGAAGTTCGCGGGCGGCACGGCGAGCGCTTCCTCGCGCAAGGCGGCGATGATTCCCGCGACAGCCGGGAACGCTTCCTCAAGGACCGTTTCCAGTTCCCGGTCATTCGTGGTGCGCAAGAACCGGGCGCGCTCGGCGAGCGGCACGTTCCACCACGGCGCAAGGAGCGCTTCGCGAAGCGCGCTCGCGTCGGTCGGGTCGCCCGTCGCGCGCATGAGCGCGAAGAGCGTGCGTACGAGGGGCCTCCCGTCGAGGTCGATATCGCCTGCGCGAAGCACGGGAATCCCGCGCGCGCGTAGGTGCAATGCGAAAAGGTCCGCGGTCTTATTCTTGAGCGTGATGACCGCAAGCTCGTGCGGCGGCACGCCTTCGGCTATAGCCTCTTCCACCAGCGTCGCCACCTGGTCGCGCTCGGCGAGCGGGTCGGGTGCGGCGAGGAGGCGGATGCGGCCGCCCGCGCCGCGCGTAGCCGTAAGCGGCGCATGCGCGCCGACTGCGCTCGGCAATTCCGCGAGGAGCCCTTCGGCCACGTCGAGCACTTCCTGGTACGAACGGTAATTCTCGGAAAGCGCTATCCGCGCGGTGCGCGGATAGCGCTCAAGGAACGACCCGAAGTGCGAGACGTCCGCGCCCTGAAAACCGAATATCGCCTGCTTCTCGTCACCCACGATGAAGAGGTTCGGATGGTCGTCGAACGCGAGCGCGTCGACGAGCGCATGCTGCAGCGCGTTCGCATCCTGGTGCTCGTCGGCGAGCACGTACTGGTACTGTTCCTGCAGTTCCGCGCGCAAGGCCTCGTCGGAAGCGATGGCGTCGACGACGACGCGAAGGACATCGGTGTAGCCGTAGAGCCCGCGCGCGTCCTTTTCCGCGCGGTACGCGTCGATGAGCTTCGCGGCCGCACGTCCCTTCGCGAGCCGCGCGAGCCTCTCACGACCCTTCGGATTGAGTTCTCCCGCGGCACCGCCCTTCCCGCCTTTCGCGTACCGGGAAGCGGGGTCCTCCTTGATGCGTTCCTCTTCCGCATCGAGCCACGCGCGGTACGCGTCCGTCGAGAAGCATTCGCGCGTCATCTCGTCCTCAAGCTGCTTCAGGTCCTTGAGGTAGTGGAACGGCGACTTCGGCGTCGAGAGGAGCGGGTCCCCGTGCTTCTCGAGCACGGCGCGCCACACGAGCACCTGTTCGAGCTCGTTCATCTGGCGCCGGTCGACATGTTCCGGGAACGCTTCAGGATGCGTGCGGATGACCTCGTTCGCGAAGCTATGGAACGTGTACACGTTCACCTTGCGCGCGACCTCTTCGCCGATGAGTCCCGCGAGCCGCGCGGCGACCGTGCGCGCGGCGGAATCGGTGAACGTGAGCACGAGGAGCTCGTCCGGCTTCGCGCCCGTCTTCGCGAGTATGTTCGCGACGCGGACCGTGAGGATGCTCGTCTTCCCCGTGCCGGGACCCGCGAGCACCATCACCGGCCCTTCGACCGTATCGACGGCCTCCTTCTGCTTGGCGTTGAGCTTCGCGTACGCTTCTTCGAATGCGGGAGTGGTGGGCATGTCCCTATGAGTGTACCGCACGGGATATCCAGGCCGAAACCGTTGATTTCTGGCCGCATTTGAGGCATACTCCCGAGTACGTCAATCAAGTGAGGGTGAAGGTAATGAGACGAATGACGTTTGGAAATGATCTTTTGAACGGGGCGGTAGTACTGTCCGTCGGCGGACCGCGCAACTCCGGCCGCCGGACATTCTACGACCAGGAACTTAGACCTATCCTTGAGGAAGCCTTTCCTCAGAATACTTTTAGGTTTCTGGGCGCCGCCTGCGAACCGATACCGCACCCGCTTGCGGAGGACCGCGGCGAGTGGGACCTAGAGCCCATTCCCGCACTCTACAAGGCGTGGGGCCACTACGTGCTGCTCTGGAAGCGCATACTCGAATGCCTGGCGGCGGGAGAGATTCCCGTCACGCTAGGGAACGGGCTTGATGTAGCGTTGAACGCTTGTGCCGCATGCATGAGCGAAGAGGAAATCCTGGCCGTACTCGGGGTCCATCACTCCATGGTGAAGGAACTCAAGAAGGCCGGGTACCTCGTACCTCCGTATTACATCATCCCGCCGCAGCCCGACGTGGACACCATCTGCATGCGGCATCGCCGGGTCGGCGAGCGCGACATCGTCGTCAGGTTCGTGAACAACGAACAGACGGTGATGAAGCACTACTACGACCCGAATACCGGACAGCACGTCCCGTTGCGCCTCGCGACTTCCTGGTCGCTGGCCAAGAAGAAAAGCGAGATCAAACAGTACGTCGGCGGGGCGTTCGAGAAGGCGAAAGCCGCTTGAGCGACCCCTCAAAGCATACGTGCCTCCTCTCCGAATGTTCGGGAGGAGGCACGAGTTTTTTATAAGCAGACGGAAGCGTATTTCAAGCCTTCGGCCAGGGATGCGCGGTTCGGAAGCGAACTCTCTTCAGGCTTCCGAACCGCGCATCCCGCGGCGAGTTCCGGAATCTTACAAGTCCGTGCCTGAGTAAGAGAGGTTGAGGCTCTTGTTGCAGAGCGGGAAATCAGGGACGATATTGCCGGGACCTATCTCGCCGAATAGCGGCCAGTTCGAGAACGAGGGATCCGAAATCGCAGCGCGGTCGATGCGCCCGTCCGCGCCGATGCGCACCCAGTCGTATATCGTGCCGCGCCAGCTTTCGACGGCGGCAAGCGCGGCGCCTTCCTTGGCGATGGCCGGGGCTTGCGCCTTCCCTTCCGGGAGCGCGGCGAGCGCGGCGCGGACGAGCCGGAGCGATTCTTCGAATTCGCGCGCGCGGACCTTGAAGCGCGCGGCCACGTCGCCCGCTTTCTCGGTGACGACGTTCACCGCGAGCTCGTCGTAGGCCGCGTAGGGGTAATCGCGCCTAGCATCCGTGTCGACGCCGGATGCGCGCGCGGCTATGCCGCGCGCGCCGTAGGCCAGCGCGGCGGCGCGCGACAGGACGCCGGTCGTCTCGAACCGCTCCATGAGACCGTCCGTCCCGTACGCGATCTTGAGCACGTCCTTCATGTCCCGCTCGATACGCGCGAGCGTCCTAAGCATGCCTGCCGCGGCCTCCTGCGAAAGGTCGTGCGCGCCTCCCGGCGTCACCGCGCCGCGGAGGTACCGATGTCCGGCAAGCGACGCGTGCATCCGCCGCATCTCCTCCACCATGCGGAATCCTTGCGCAGCCATGAAGGTGAACCCGGTCCCGTTCCCGCCCATATTTCCCATATCGAAAAGATGCATGGTGATGCGCTCGAGCTCGCTCCAGACGACGCGGAGCATGCGCGCGCGCTTCGGCACACTGATGCAGCTTGCCCGTTCGACCGCTTCGGCGAACGCGAGCGTATGCGCTACCGGCATGTCGCCCGAGATACGCTCAATGAACGGGAGCGCCTCGGCGGGCGTCTTCCCTTCGACGAGCTTCTCGACCCCCTTATGCGTGAAGAAGAGCTTCCCTTCGAGCGAGAGGATGCGCTCGCCGCGTACGTTGAAACGGAAGTGGCCGGGCTCGATGACTCCCGCGTGTATCGGTCCGACCGGAATCTCGTAGACGCCGCGCCCCTCGACCCGGTGCATGGGATACGGGACGTCCGCGTGCGGAAGCTTCGCATCCCAGGCGAAATCCTTCCGGAGCGGATACGTTCCTTCCGGCACGTTCTCGTGATGGATGAGACGGCGCGGGTCCGGATGTCCCTCGGCGATGATGCCGAACTGGTCCTGCATGAGCCGCTCGAACCAGTGCGCCGCCATTATGGTGCGCGTGAGCGAAGGATAGGATGGTTTCTCGGCGGGAAGCACGCTGCGGAGCGTCACGAAGCCGCTTCCGGGAAGCGCGAAGACCGCATGCACCGCGAATCCGATTCCCGCCGCGCGCTCGTCCGTCCCGTACATGAACACGAGCGGCGCGCCGTGCGCCGCGCAGGCGTCGGCGTAGGCCGGAAGTTCGGCCGAGGGGACGACGGTCGCGCCGAAGAGCGTAAGCGCGGGAAGCCGGAGCGAAGAACGCAGCGAGTCGATGGTCATGGCGGATCAGGTTATGGAAGCGGCGACATGCTCAAGGAGCGGGTACGCCGCGCCCGTGAGGAGGAACGCGCCGAACGCGAGCAGGAGCACGATGTGGAGCAGCATGGCGGTGTGGGAGATATTCCAGCGCTCTCCCGTCTTTTCCGCGAGCGCTTCGGCGCCGCGCGAAGGCGCGGTGAAGAGGAGCGGCGCGAAAAGATGCAGGAACCCGGCAAAGATGACGGAGAGCGCGAAGAGGATGATGAGCGTGTAGAGCGGATGCGTCGCGACGGCGGCGGACACTATGAAGTACTCGCTCACGAAGAGCGGAGAGAGCGGCGCGGCAAGGAGGAGCAGTATGCCCGCGAGGAAGAACGCGCCGGTGTACGGAAGCACCCGCATGACCGCGCCGACATTCGCGAACTTCGTGCTCTCATAGCGATGCAGGATGTTCCCCGCACCGATGAAGAGCATCGATTTCGTGAGCGCGTGGCCGATGATGTGGATGACCGCTATCAGAGGGCCCGCGACGCCGAGACCGGTCGAGAACGTGATGAGTCCCATGTGCTCGACGCTCGAGTACGCGAGGAGCCGCTTGTAGTCCGCCTGGAAGATGATGAACGCCGCCGGTACCGCCACGGTAAGCACGCCGAACCCGAGGAGGAGGCCGTTCGTCCATCCGCTTCCCCCGGCGGAAAGGTCGGCGAGCGCCTTGTAGCGGAGCACGGCGAAGAGCGCGGCGTTGAGGAGCACGCCCGAAAGCAGGCCCGACACGGGCGACGGCGCGCTCGAGTGCGCGTCGGGGAGCCAGGCATGCATCGGCACGAGGCCGGCTTTCGTGCCGAAGCCTATGAGGATGAACGCGAACGCGATGCGCATGATGCTCGCCGGGAACGCGTGCGCAGAAGCGGCAAGCGTCGTCCAGTCGAGCGTCGCGCCGCCGGCCATCACGGAGGATGCGGCGTAGTAGGTCATGAGGAGGCCGATGAGACCGAGGGAGATGCCGGTCGAACACAGGATGAGATACTTCCAGGCCGCTTCCACCGAACCCTTGCGGTCGTAGAACGCGACGAGGAGCGTCGTCGTGAGCGTCGTCGCTTCGAGCGCCACCCACATGAAGCCGAGGTTGTTCGAGACGACGGTGACGAGCATCGAAAGGACGAAGAGCGCGAGAAGCGCGAAATAGCGCTTCGTGCGCGCAAGAGACGTGATGCCCTTCCGGACTTCCTCGCCGAGGTACGGCACGCTCGCCATCGTCGCGGTCCACTGCATGAATCCGATGAGGAGCACCAGGAGGCCGCCGAACGGATCGACGTACCAGAGGCCGCCGCCCGAAAGCGCCGAGGCGCCGAGCAGCGCCGGCATGCCGACGACGGCGGACAGCGCGGCGACGCCGGAGCTGCCGAGAAGCGCGAGCGCCGTAACGGTCTCGAAGCGCCGCGCGAAGAACGGCAGGACGCCGGAGAGTATCGAGAGGAGGATGAGCGCGAGTATCGTCATACGGAAATCGCGATTAGTCGGTAAGCGTCCGCAAGAGGTCCGTCCCCACGGAGGAGTGCTCGTGCTGCGCGCGGCGCACGAGCGCGGCGACGAGGATGAAGAGGATGAGCAGGTCGAACAGCGCGGAGAGCTCCACCAGAAGCGGCATGCCGCCCGTGAGCGCGAGCCCGAATATGAAGATGCCGTTCTCCATGCCGAGGAAACCGATTCCCTGCCCGAACATGTCCTTGCGGGAAACGAGGAGCAAGAACCCGAGCATCACGAGCGAGAGGGACACGGCGGCGGCGAAGTAGTGGCCGTCCGGCAGGAGCAGGTTCGTAGCCGCGAACGCGAGTCCGACGACGAGGAGGCCTGCGAACGAGAGCGTCGTCGGGCGCACGTACGCCTCGAGCCGCTCGGACGCGCCGCTCGCGCGCGCGACCCTGAGCAGGAATTCCGGTATGACGAACGCCTTCAAGGCGAGTATGAGGAGCGCGATGACCGCAAGATGTATCGCTCCTTCCGCATACGCGAGCAAGAGCGCGTAGAAACCGAGGAACGCCGACTGCACGCGGAAGAGCGTGACCAAGGACGTGAGGCGCATGCGGCTTTCCATGAGCAAAGACGCGACCAGCATGGCGCCGAGCAAGGAAGCGGATAGGACGGTGGGAGTCATAGGTCAGCGGGTCATGCTTATGAGCGCGAGCAGGAGTCCGGCGAGCGCGACGATGAACGCGAGCGAGAAGTATTCCTGCATGCGGTAGAAGCGCATCTTCACGAACGTGGACTCGATGAACGCGAGCACGAACGCGGCGAGCGCGAGTTTCGCGATGAGCGCGAGAACGCCGAGCACGAGGCCGAGCGCGGTGACCGGCGGCTGTATGAGGAAGAACGGCAGGGAGAGGCTCGCGACGAGCCCGAGCATCACCGTGAGCTTCACCGCCGACGCGTATTCGAGGAGCGCGAGCGACGGTCCGGAATATTCGAGCAGCATCGCTTCGTGCACCATCGTGAGCTCGAGATGCGTCGCCGGATTATCGACCGGATAGCGCGCGTTCTCCGCGAGCGTGACGAACACGAGCGCCACGAGCGCGATGCTCGCGGCGGGAACGCCCGCGCTCCACGGGAGCGACGCGAGATGCCGGAGGATGCCGTCGAGGCTCCACGTCCCGCCGACGAGCGCGAGCGCCGAGAATCCCATATAGAACGCCGGCTCGACGAACGCCGCGAGCGTCATCTCGCGGCTTGCGCCCATGTTGCCGAACGTGCTCGCCGCGTCCATGCCGCCCATGGCGAGGAAGACGGAGCCGAACGCCGCGATGCCGCCGACGAGGAACAGGTTGCTCGCGAAATCGGGAAGAACGCCCGCGGCGGCGGTCGGAACGATGAACGCGAGCGCGATAGCGGAGGCGAGTACGAAAAACGGCGCGGCGGCGAATACCCATGAGCTGTGCTTCGTCACGGTCATCTCCTTGCGCATGAGAGAGAGGAGCGTGAGGTACGGAAGGTAGACGGGCGCGCCGCGGCGGTTCTGGAAACGCGCTTTCGCGAGCCGGACGAAGCCGACCGTAAGCGGCGCGAGAAGGAGGACGATGAGCCCGTCAAGGATGGCGAGGAAGAAGGTCATAGGGCGACGAGTACGACGATGATGAGCGCGAGGAGCACGAATAAGAGGTAGAGCTGGATGACGCCGTTCTGAAGCCGCTTCACGAACGCGGCGACGGATACGATGCCGCGAGCGATGCGCCGGTACAGCCACGCCTCCCAGACGGAAGCGATGCTCCACTCGATGCGCCGGTTCGCGATCCACGGATTCCCGGGCACGACCGCTTCCGCGAGTATCTCCTTCTGCGCCATGACCAGCCCGCGGAAGAAGAAGCGCATGGGCGCCGAGAACCCGGTCGCCGTGTACTCCATGCGCGGCGTAAGCGGCGTACCGCAGTCCCAGGTTTCAGTCCGGCGCACGGTCCGGTTCCGGGCGAAGACGCGATAAGCGATGAACGCGAAAGCGGACGCGAAGGCGAGAAGCGCGAACACGAACCAGGCGCTCATCGACGCGCCGGGTACGACCGTGGTGACGGGGACGAGTGAACCGAACCCCGCAGTCGCAGCGGAAAGTACGGGCAGGCCGAACAGGCCGAGCAGGACCGAGAACGCGGCGCATAGGAGCGGCGGGACGAGGAGCAGGACGGGCATCGGTTCCGCCGCTTCCGCATGTTCGCTCCGCGCTCTGCCGAGGAACGCGGCACTGAAGAACTTCACGAACGCGAAGAGCGCGAGGCCGCCGACGAGCGCCGCAAGGCCGAGCGCCGCGGCGGCCGAAGCGACGAGAAGCGGCGACGAGAAGCGGAGCGCCGCAGCGAGCGATTGCAGGTAGAGCCATTCGCCGAAGAAGGTCCCCGAAGGCGGGAGCGCGGCGGCGGCGATGACGAGCACGAGGAAGACGCCGGAAAACGCCGGCCACTTCCCCGCGAGCCCGCCGTAGAGGTCGAGGTCGCGCGTATGCGTCTTCGCGACCATCGCGCCGGTCGCGAGGAAGAGTCCGGTCTTGAACGCGAAATGATTGAGGACATGGAACGCGACGAAGAGCGCGAACGCGGCGGCGAGCGCGCCCGAAAGCGGCATGGAAAGGCCGTGGAGGACGAGCGCTATGCCGACGCCGGAAAAGATGAGCCCCATGTTCTCGACGCTGCTCCACGCGAGGAGCCGCTTCGCGTCATGCTCGACGGCGGCGGACAGAGCGCCGAAGAAGGCGGAGATGAGGCCGACCGCCGCGACCGTAAACGCCCAGGATGCCGGTATGCCGGGAAAGAGCGTGAGCGCGAGAAGGAAGCCGTAGAGCGCGACCTTGAGCATGGTTCCGGAAAGGAGTGCGGAGCTGTGGCTCGGCGCTTGCGGATGCGCGTACGGGAGCCACTGATGGAGCGGCACGAGACCCGCCTTCGAGCCGAATCCTATGAAGAGGAGCGCGAACGCTGCGGCGAGCGCGGCCGGATTCAGCTGCCGCGCCACCTCGCGCACGCCGTCGAACGAGATGAACGCGTGGCCTCCGCTAAGGAGCAGGAAGCCGGCGGAAAGGCAGGCGAACCCGATGTGCGTCATCACGAGGTACAGGAAGCCGGCGGAAAGCGACTCGGGGCTCCGGTCGGCGATGACGAGGAAGTATGCCGAAAGCGACATGAGTTCCCAGGACAGGAGGAAGGTGAATACCGTCGTCGAAAGAAGCACCGCGGCGAGCGCGAAGAGGAATACGCCGGACACCGCGTTCGTAAGCGGCACCGAATACGCGTCCGCATAGAGCGGCAGATAGCCGAGCGCGTAGAGCGACGTGATGAACGTCCCGAGGTACACGATGAGGAGGAAGAACGCGCTAAGCGGCGTCACCGAAAACGCGAGGACGGGCGAACTAAGAAGCACGACCGAGGATGCGGCGTGAAGCGCCGTGAAGTAGCCGGCGAGCGCGGCGAGTCCTAGGACGCCCGAAAGCATGAAAAGGTATTGGGAAAGCGCATTGCCCCACCCCGCGCGGCGCGCAAGGAGCGCCGCGGCGCTCCCGAGAAGCGGCAGCACGAGCGCAGCGACGAACAGCAGTCCGAAAACGGAGGGAGCCATACGCGAATCGTCAGGAGCGCCCCTTGCGCACCGCGGCGAGAAGGCCCGCGAGGATGTCGGCGGGCGCGGGCGGGTCGCCCGGGATGCGCACGTCCACCGGTATCACCAAGTCCACGGGGCCGACGACGGCGTACGAGCCTTTCCAGATGCCGCCCGTCACGGCGCCGTCGCCCACCGCGACCACGATGCGCGGCGCGGGCATGAGTTCATACGCGGTACGGAGCGCGTGTTCCATGTTGCGCGTCACCGGACCGGAAACGGTAAGGATGTCCGCGTGCCGCGGCGATGCCACGAATGAGAGCCCGAAGCGCTCGACGTCATAGAAGGCGTTCCCGAGCGCCGTCATCTCGTACTCTTCCCCGTTGTTCGAGCCGGCGTCCACATGCCGGATATGGAGCGAGCGGCCGCCGTAGAGCGCTCCTATGGCCGCCTTCAGGTTCTCTCCCGTTTCCCCGAGTTCCGGTTCGGGGAATGTCGAAACCGGCTCGGTAATCGAGCCGGTCGCGACTATCTTGGCGAGAAGCGAAAGCATGACGGATGCGGAGTACTCTATGCCTGCGCGAAGCGAATGTCCAGGGCGTACCGTGTGCAAAACGTCCGGCTCGGGGTGCACGGTTCGGAAGCCTGAAGAGAGTTCGCTTCCGAACCGTGCACCCCGAGCCGGTTTTTGAAACGGGTTCTAGTAGCTCTTCAGCCGGCGGGACTTGTCGTGCGTGCGTATCTTCTCGAGCGCCTTCGCTTCGATCTGCCGGATGCGCTCCCTAGTCACGCCGAACTCCTTCCCCACTTCTTCGAGCGTGTGGTAGACGCCGTCTTGGAGCCCGTGGCGCATCTCGAGTATCTTGCGCTCCTTGGGCGAGAGGTCGCCGAGGATGTCGCGCACCTGTTCGCCGAGGATGCGCTCCGAGGATTCCTGCACGGGCGAGGGAATCTTGTCGTCCGCGATGAAGTCGCCGAGCGTGGACTTCTCGTCGTCGTCCGAACCGACCGGATTCTCGAGCGAAAGCGTGTCCTGATTTATCTTCTCGATCTGGTATATCTTCTCCGGCTCGACGCCCATCTCCACCGCTATCTCTTCGGGCTGCGGGTCGCGGCCCAAGGCCTGCGCGAGGCGGCGGGACACCTGCTTGTACTTCGCGATGGTCTCCACCATGTGCACGGGGATGCGGATGGTACGGGACTGGTCCGCGAGCGCGCGGGTGATGGCCTGGCGTATCCACCACGTCGCGTACGTGGAAAACTTGTATCCCTTCTTCCAGTCGAACTTGTCGACCGCCTTGAAGAGGCCGAGGTTCCCTTCCTGGATGAGGTCGAGAAGCGTGAGGTCCGGAGAGCGGCCTACGTATTTCTTCGCTATGGAAACCACGAGGCGCAGGTTCGAGCGCGCGAGGATGTTCCTCGCCTCGTCGTCGCCCGCCGCGATGCGCTGTGCGAGCTCGCGCTCTTCCGCCGCGGTGAGGAGCGGATACTGGCCTATCTCGCGCAGATAGATCTGAATGGAATCGTATCCGGACGATTCGCGGCTCTTTATGTTGCGGGTCGCGAGGTATTCGTCGGCGTTATCTTCGAGCATGCCGCCTTCGAGGATGTCGATGCCGGCCGTGGAAAAACGCTCGTAGAGCGTGTCGAGGAACGAGATGTCGTTCTCGATGGTCGGGAACTCCTTCAGTATCTCGTTATAGGTGATGTAGCCGCGCTCTTTCCCCTTCGCAATGAGCGCGTCCGCGAGCGCGTTGCGGTCCCCGCCGCGCGGCGCCTTCTTCGCGGAAGGCTTCACGGCGGGATGCGCCGCCTTCTTGGGCTTCGCGGCGGCTCTCGTCTTTTTCACCGGCCGTTTCGACTTCTTCGGAGCGGGCTTATGCGAGCTCCGCCGGGCAGCCGGCTTCGCGCTGCGTGCGGACGGACGTCTCTTCGCTTTGGTTCGTGCGGCTTTTGCCATATGCGTGTGATAGTAATTGCTAGTGATGCGGCTTCGGGCTCGGCTGCGCCTCCGTTTCCTTGACGCGTTTCGCGAGCTCGCTCCACCGCGCGGTCGCCGCGGCGAGCTCGTTCGCGTCGCCCGCCGCTTCCGAAAGCGCGATGCTCTTGCCCGCGGCCTTGAGGAGGCTCCGCACGTAGGCGCGCTCGAACCGAAGCACGAGGTCAGCCGCGCTCGCGGGCTCCGGCGCCTCCCCGATGACCGCCTCGGCCTCGAAGAGATAGCGTTCGGGAATGTTCGCCGCATCATCAAGCGGCATCCCGGTAATACGAGCGTACTCACTTTTCACGTGCTTTTCAAGCGCGGTACCCGGATATGCGCGCGCGGCGGCGGCGAGCATGAGCGCGGCGGGGTCTTCGTCCGCTTCCGGAAGCGCCGCCGCCTCCGGCGCTCGTCCTATAGGCACGGCATCTTCCGGAAGCCGGGCGAGCGCGCCGCGCACGCCGGTTTCCGCGATGCCGAGCCTCCGCGCGATGACGCCGATGAAATGTTCGCGCTCCATCGGGCTTTGCATCGCGCGCACGAGAGGGAGCACGAGCCGCTCCGCGGCGAGCACGAGCCGGTGCGGGTCCCCTTCGCTCTCGACGAGCGTGTCGAGGTAGAACTCGACGATGGGCTTCGCGTCCCGCACGCGCCGCGCGAAATCTTCCGGGTCCTTACCGATGACGTCCGCGGGGTCCTGCCCTTTCGGCAGGCGCACCGCTTTCACGCGCATGCCCTTCCGGAGCGCGAGCACGGCACTCTTGCCGGCTGCAGTGATGCCCGCGCGGTCCGCGTCGAGCGCGAGCATGAGATTCTCGCTATAGCGCATGATGAGCGCTATGTGCCGCTCGGAGAGCGCCGTCCCGGAGAGCGCGACGGTGTTCGCGAATCCCGCCTGGTGCGCATGCAGGAGGTCCATCTGACCCTCGACGAGGAGCGCGAAGCCGCGCGTGCGTATCGCATCCTTGGCCGCGTGCATGCCGAAGAGCACCTCCGATTTCTTGAACAGGTCCGTCTCCGGACTGTTAAGGTACTTCGCTTCGTTTCCCGCATCGAGCGCGCGTCCCGTGAACGCGACGGCGCGTCCCGCCGTATCCCGTATCGGGAACATGAGACGGTTCCGGAAGCGGTCATAGAACGTTCCCGGCTTGCCGTCCGCTTCCTTCACGAGGCCTGCGGCGACCAGCTCCGGAACCGAGAACCCGAGTCCCGTCTCCTCTTCGAGGAGCGCGCGCCAGGCGTCCGGCGCGACGCCGAGATTCCACGCGCGAATCGTCGCGTCCGTGAGGCCGCGCGAGCGGGCGTACGCGTATGCGCCGCTTTCCGGGGTGAGGCCGCGCGCGAAGGATTGCTCGGCTCGCGCGACGGCTTCGAAGAGCCGGTCGTTCTTCGAACGGTCGGCGCCGCGCTCGTAGACGAGCTCCACGCCCGCCTTCTCCGCGAGAATCGCGAGCGCGCCCTTGAAATCAACGCCCTCCATCTTCTCGATGAACGTGAACATGTCGCCTCCCTGCCCGCTTGAGAAGCAGTAGTACGAACCGCGGTCAGGAGATACGAAAAACGACGGCGTCTTCTCCTTGTTGAACGGCGAGAGTCCCTTATGGTACCGTCCCGCTTTCGTCAATTTCACATACGGCGTCACCACATCGATAATCGACAGCCTGTCTTTTATCTTCTGTACGGTGTCGGTTGCCATTAGTGTGAAGTTTTATCGCGTTCGACCGGCACGTAAGCGGCGGCCCCGCAGCGGGGCCGCCGCGCGCCCTAAACCGCCCGCGCCTTCTGGACCGGCAGCGCCACTTCGGATGCTTCGCGGTCGCGGCGGCGCCTCTCCGCGAGGACGGCGACATCCGCGAACTTCCGGCTTCCCGGGAAGCCGGTGCCGGCGGGGATGAGCCGCCCCAGAATGACGTTCTCCTTGAGTCCCTTCAGCCGGTCCACGCTTCCCTTGAGCGCGGCGTTGATGAGTATCTTCGTCGTCTGTTCGAAGGACGCCGCGGAGAGGAAGGAGCGGCGCGAAAGCGCGGACTCCTTGATGCCGAGCACGATGGACTTCGCTTTCGGTTCTATCTTGCCGGCATCCGCGAGCGCCTTCACCGCATCATTGAATTCCCAGTCCTCGACGACATCGCCGACGGAGTAGTCCGTGTCTCCGGGCTCCGTGATGCGCGCGCGGGAGAACATCTGCTTCACGATGACCTCGAGGTGCTTGCGCGAGACGGATGCGCCCTGGAGCTCGTAGATCTTGCTCGCTTCCGCGATGATGTACTCCTGCGTCGCGGCGCGGCCGGCGTGCTCGAACAGCTCGTCGAGGTCGGCGGAACCGTCCGTGAGTATCTGGCCCTTCTTGACCTCCTGCCCCGGCTTCACGAGCGACTGGCGCGGATAGTGCGCGAGATACTCGAACGACGAGCCGTCCTTCTTGCCCTGGCCCGCCGCAGGAGCGACGACGATGACTTTCTCGCGGCTTTCCTCCCGTATCTCGACGACGATGCCGTCGGACTTCGAGACGACCGCCGAGTTCTTCGGCGAGCGCTTCTCGAACACTTCTTCCACGCGCGGGAGACCCTGCGTGATGTCGCCGCCCACCGATGCCGTACCGCCCGCGTGGAAGGTACGCATCGTGAGCTGGGTGCCCGGTTCGCCGATGGCCTGCGCGGCCACGGTGCCGACGGCTTCGCCGAGGTCGACGAGCCGCTGCGTCGTCAGGTCCATGCCGTAGCAGTGCGCGCAGATGCCGAAGCGCGTCTCGCACGACATCGGGGAGCGGACGGTGACCGTCTGGATATCCGAATCGGCGAGCTGCTTCGCGATTTCCGCCTCAAGGTACGTTCCCTTCTTCGCGACGACGGCGCCGTCCTTGGCGACCGCGTCCGCGGCGAGGTAGCGCCCGCGCACCGCTTCGGCGAAGTTTATGTGGATGCCCGATGCGGACGTGCGGTTGATGGAGATGCCGCGCTTCGTGGCGCAATCCTGCTCCGTGATGATGGAATCCTGCGCGACGTCGAAGAGGCGGCGCGTGAGGTATCCCGCCTTCGCGGTGCCGAGCGCCGTGTCCGTGAGACCCTTGCGGGAGCCGTGCGTCGACATGAAGTACTCGATGGGATTCAAGCCCTCGCTCATGGAGGACGTGATAGGCACTTCGATGGTGTCGCCGGAGGTGGACTGGATGAGCCCCTTCATGCCCACCATCTGCGTGAGGTTACCCACGGAACCGCGGGCTCCCGAGCGCACCATGTCGGATACGGAACCCAAGGGGTCGAGCGTCTCTTCAACGAGCTTCTCCACCTCCTGGCGCGCGCCGTGCCATATCTCGATGACCATGCGGCGCTTCTCATCCGCCGAAAGGAGGCCGTTCTTGAAGTCTTCGTCGATGGCGAGCACTTTCCCGCGCGCCGCGCCGATGACCGCTTCCTTGCCGGGGGGAACCGACACGTCGTCGATGCCCCACGTGATGCCGGAACGCGTCGCATACTCGAAGCCGAAGCGCTTCACCTTGTTCACGATGGAAGGCACGCGGTCGAGTCCGTAGCGCTCGATGGAATCGTTCACGATCTTCGAGAGCACCTTCTTCGTGATGGCGTCGTTCACGAACGGATAGTCCGACGGGAGGACGGTGTTGAAGAGGAGCCGGCCGACCGTCGTCTCGAAGGGCTTCCCTTCGAAGTGCGCGTACTTCGCCTTATCCGCGGTCGGCATGACGAAGACTTTCGCGCGCAGGTCGATGCCCGCGTACTCGTACGCGAGTATGGCCGCGTTCGGATTCGGGAAGTAGTTGCCTTCGCCCTTCGCGCCCGTAATCTCCTTCGTGAGCCAGTAGCAGCCGAGCACGATGTCGAGCGGCTTCTGGGTGAGCACGATCATCTCGCCGGAACCCGGCTTCAGGATGTTCTTGTTCGCGCTCATGATGTTCGCCGCCTCCCACTGCGCCTCTTCGGAGAGCGGGACGTGCACGGCCATCTGGTCGCCGTCGAAGTCCGCGTTGAACGCCGGACACACCAAGGGGTGCAGCTGGATGGCGTCGCCTTCGATGAGCCGCGGACGGAACGCCTGGATGCCCTGGCGGTGAAGCGTAGGCGCGCGGTTGAGGAGCACGTGCTTGCCCTTGATGACCTCTTCGAGGATTTCCCACACCTCAGGCACGCCGTCTTCGATGAGACGGCCGGCGCCGCGGATGTTGAACGCGAATTCGCGCGCGAGCAGTTCCGCGATGACGAACGGGCGGAAGAGCTCGAGCGCCATGTGCTTCGGAAGACCGCACTCGTCGAGCTCGAGGTCCGGACCGACGACGATGACGGAACGGCCAGAATAGTCCACGCGCTTGCCGAGCAGGTTCTGGCGGAAGTAGCCCTGCTTGCCCTTCAGGTAGTCCGCAAGGCTCTTCAGAGGCCGGCGCTGCGCGGGCGTCATGGCGCCGGCGGATGCGCCGCCCTTCCGGATGGAATTGTCGAGCAAGGCGTCCACCGCTTCCTGGAGGATGCGCTTCTCGTTCCTGAGAATCACTTCCGGCGCGTGGATGTCCTTCAGCTTCTTCAAGCGGTTATTGCGGTTGATGACGCGGCGGTAGAGGTCGTTCACGTCGGAGGTGGCGTGGCGGCCGCCTTCAAGAGCGACCATGGGCCGGAGCGCCGGCGGGATGACCGGGATGCGCGTGAGGAACATCCACTCGGGGCGGACGTTCGCGGCGAGCATGCCGGAGATGAGCGAGATGCGCTTCGCGAGCTTCTCGCGTTCCGCGGCGCCCGCGTGCTCATAGCGCGCTTCGAGCGTCGCCTTCAGCGCGGAAAGGTCGAGCGTGCGGAAGATATCGTAGATGGCTTCCGCGCCCGTGCGCGCCTCGAAGAGCGAGCCGTATTTCACGGAGTGCCGGTGGTACTCTATCTCGTCGAAGACGCGGCCGGACACGACGTTCTCGATCTCCTGGCGCGCATGCGTCATCTTCTCCTTGAGCGCGTCGCGCTCGGCGTCCGTGTTCACGGACTTGTACTTCGTCTTGTACTCGCTCTCGAGTTCCGAAAGGAAGCGCTTCTTCATCGCTTCGTCCACTTTCGTCACGATGTAGCCCGCGAAGTACACGACCTTCTCGAGGTCGGCCGCGCTCGTCCCGAGGACGAGCGCCATGCGGGAGGGCACGGAGCGGAGGAACCAGATGTGCGCCACCGGGCTCGTGAGCTCGATGTGGCCCATGCGTTCGCGGCGCACGATGGAACGGGTGATTTCCACGCCGCACTTGTCGCAGACGATGCCTTTGTAGCGGATGCCTTTGTATTTGCCGCAGTAGCATTCGTAGTCCTTCTCGGGACCGAATATCTTCTCGTCGAAGAGGCCGTGCTTCTCCGAACGCTGCGTACGGTAGTTGATGGTCTCGGGTTTCGTCACCTCGCCATGGGACCACGCGAGGATGCGTTCCGGGCTCGCGAGCGTGAGCCGGAGCGCGTTCCAGTCGGGGCCGGAGGGCAGGCGCTTGCGGGGGGTCATCGGTGTGAAAGCCATGGTGGTGCGATTAAGAGTTAAAGTGCTCGTCCTCGTCGGGAGCGGTCTCCATGAGGTCGACGTCGAGCGCGAGGCCGCGTATCTGGTTGGTGAGAACGGAGAACGACGCCGGCGTGCCGGTGTGGCTGATGGGCTCCTTCTTCACGATGGCATCGAACGCGGCGGAGCGTCCCGGGATGTCGTCGGACTTGATGGTGAGCATCTCGCGGAGCGTGTACGCGCTTCCGTAGCCGAGGAGAGCCCAGACTTCCATTTCTCCGAAGCGCTGGCCGCCGTTCTGCGCCTTGCCGCCCAAGGGCTGCTGCGTGATGAGCGAGTATGGACCGATGGAGCGCATGTGAATCTTGTCCTCCACCATGTGATGGAGCTTCAGGATGTACATGTAGCCGACGGCTATAGGCTGGCCGAACGCGACGCCCGTGCGGCCGTCATAGAGCGTCATCTTTCCGGAACGCGGGAAGCCCGCCTTCTCGAGCTCGCCGTGAATCTCGTCCGCGGTGGGTCCGGCGAACGGCGGCACGACGGCCTGATAGTCGAGCGTATGCGCCGCAAGCCCGAGGTGGAGTTCGAGTATCTGTCCCAGGTTCATGCGGGACGGGACGCCGAGCGGCGTCAGGATGACGTCGATGGGATTGCCGTCCTTGTCGTACGGCATGTCTTCCACCGGAAGCACGCGGGAGATGACGCCCTTGTTGCCGTGGCGTCCCGCGAGCTTGTCGCCCACGGATACGTTTCGCACCTGCGCCACGGTGACGACTATCTTCTTGATGGTGCCGCTCTCGAGCTGATCGCCCTTTTCCCTCGAAAACACCCGGACGCCGATGACGCGGCCGCGCTTGCCGCCTTCCATCCTGAGCGACGTGTCCTTCACGTCCTTCGCTTTGTCGCCGAAGATGGAGCGGAGGAGCCGCTCTTCCGGCGTAAGCTGGGTCTCGCCTTTCGGCGTCACCTTGCCGACGAGTATGTCGCCGGGACGCACTTCCGCGCCGATGCGCACGACGCCCTCCTCATCGAGGTTCTTGAGGCGCATCTCGCCGACGTTCGGGATGTCGTGCGTCGTGACTTCGCTGCCGAGTTTCGTGTCGCGCACGACGCAGTCGAAATCTTCGATATGGACCGTCGTGAACTTGCTCTGCTCCACGAGCCGCTCGCTGATGATGATGGCGTCCTCGTAGTTCGCGCCGGACCAGCTCATGAACGCCACGCGCGCGTTCTGGCCGAGCGCCATCTGTCCGCGATCGCTCGAAGAGGCGTCCGCGATGACATCGCCCTTCTTCACCTTGTCGCCGAGGCGCACGGACGGGCGCTGGCTAAATGCGGAGTTCTGGTTCGTCTGCGTGAGTCCCTGGAGGCGGTACTCTTTCGCCTTCCCGTCCTTGTTCTTCACCGCGATGCGGCGCGCGTCGACGAACGACACTTCGCCCGCTTCCTCGGCGGTGATGAGGCGTCCGGTGTTCCGGGCCGCATGCCCTTCGATGCCGGTCGCGACCAAGGGAGCCTCGGGGATGAGGCACGGGGTCGCCTGCTTCTGCATGTTCGAACCCATGAGCGCGCGGTTCGCGTCGTCGTGGTCGACGAACGGGATCATGGCGGTCGCCGCGGAGAACATCTGGTAGGTGGAGGCGTCGATGAACGTGACCTCTTCGCGGGCCACCACCGCCGGTTCGCCGCCGCGGCGCGCTTCGAGCGTCTCGGGGACGATGCGTCCCTTCTCGTCGACTTCCGTCGCGCCGTGCGCGATTATCTCGTTCGCTTCGTCGAGCGCGTTCAGGTATTCGATCTCTTCGGTGACCTTGCCGTTCTTGACCCTGGCATACGGCGTCTCGATGACGCCGAAGTCGTTCGTGCGCGCGTGCGTCGCAAGGCGCAGGATGAGGCCGATGTTCTGTCCTTCCGGCGTATGGATTGGACAGAGGCGCCCGTAGTGCGAGGGATGGACGTCGCGCACCTCGAAGCCCGCGCGCTCTCTCGTGAGGCCGCCGGGGCCGAGCGCGGAGAGGGTGCGCATGTTCTCGAGTTCCGCGAGGATGTTCTGCTGGTCCATGAACTGCGAAAGCTGGTTCGCCGTGAAGAATTCCTTCACGGACGCGGCGAACGGACGCGGGTTCACGAACGACATCGGGAGCGTGGTGTCGCTCTCGATTGTGCTCATGCGGTCCTGGATATTGCGCTTCATGCGCGACATGCCGACCCGCAGGCGCTGCTGGATGAGTTCGCCCACGAAGCGGACGCGGCGGAAGCCGAGGTGGTCGATGTCGTCGGCTTCGGCGGACGGGTCGATGTTGAGCCGGACCATCTCCGCGATGATGCGGACGAGGTCCTCGATGGAAAGCGACTTCTTCTTGAGGTCCTTCTCCGCCGTCGAAAGGCCGAAGCGCTGGTTCAGGCGGAAGCGTCCCACCTTGGAGAGGTCGTAGCGTTCGGGGGCGAAGAGGCTGTTCACGTACGTCTTCGCGTTATCCGCGGTGGCGAGGTCGCCGTCGCGCATGCGGCGGTGTATCTCGACGTACGCCTCCTCGACGGTCTTCGCGGGGTCGTGCTCGAGCATGGCCTTCATCGAAGAGAGCACGGCGTCGTTGCCCGCGAACAGCTTCAGGATGGCGGCATCCGTCTCCGCGCCGAACACGCGCAGGAGCGAGGTTATGGGGAACTTGCGCTTGCGGTCGAGCTTCACGGAGATGGCGCCGTCGGCTTCGGAATCTATCTCTATCCACGCGCCGCGTGCGGGGATTATCTTCGCGCCGAAGTACTGCTTGCCGCGGATGAGCTCGGACTGGAAGAAGACGCCGAAGGAGCGCGCGAGCTGGGGGACGATGGCGCGCTCGACGCCGGATACGATGAACGAGCCGTGCGGGGTCATCACGGGTATATCGGCCAAGAAGATGTCCTGCGTCTTCTCGGTGCCGAGCGTCTTATTAAGGAGCTTCACGGAAACCTTGAGGGGCGCCTCGTACGTGCGGAGGTTCTCGCGCGCGAACTGCTCGTCATACTTGGGTTCTCCGAGCTCGAATCCTTCGAACGAGAGGGAGAATTTCTTGCCGGAATAGTCCTGAATCGGCGAAAACTCCTTGAGGAGCTCGCCGATTCCTTCCTTGAGGAACCACGCGAAAGACTCGCGCTGGTGGCCGACGAGGTCCGGGAACTCGACGCGCGGCGCGCGGTATGCGCCGAAGGTCTTCTGGGTAAGGGGCTTGTTCTGCATAGAGGAAAGGTCCTTAGAGAAGGTCGGAAAATAACGAAAGCTCCGCGCAGGTACGGAGGACGTCTCTCGTCATATCGAGACGCTTCTTGGTAATTAAAATGTGGCCCCCAGATGCCCCACCGTTACTCAATCCGCTCTGGTAGTCCTAAAGATACCAGCCTCCGTGCATAGGCGCAAGCCCCCACACCCGCTTCCGCGTTGTGGACAACGCTCACGGCCAAGGGCCGATGCGCAAGCGGCGTGGGCAAGGGTGCTGGGAACAAAAAGAAAGGCGGGCCATCGCTGGTCCGCCCCAAAAAAGCGAAAGAAACCGTTTACGCGGCCTTTGCGCCGCTCTTGAAATAGTCAGACCAGTCTGGGACGGCAAGCCCCATCATGACGAGCGCCGTGTGCCGCTTCGTGAACTCCGCATGGAGCGCGCCGTGGTGCGCAAGGTAGCCTTTTGCCGTGTGGTCGCTCGCTTCGTGTTCCTGAAGCTGTCCCGCAGCGTCGAAGAGCACTTTGTCCGCAAGCATGCGGAGTTCCTCGGAATCCTTCGGCAACTCCTGTGGCCACTTGCAGGTCCACTCGAGGAACGCAGCGAACGCTGCGGCAAATGCTTTCGCGTCTTCATACCTCGCCTTGTCGCCGACTTCCGCTATCCGGCCGTAGCCCCAGACGAAAGCTAAGACGATGCTCGCGATGAGAACTCCCACGGATATGCCGATGAAGTGAGCAACGCCGGAAGACAGATACATATCTTCTTGCCGCAGGCCGAACAGCGTGATGAGCTGTGTCGCAAGCAGGAAGCAGAGCACATAGCCGACGAGCCGGTAGTTCGCACAGCCGTGCTCGAGCCTGATAGCGTCTTTCACCGGCATGAAACCGGTACGTTTCGCCCAGTTCAGTTCGAGCGTTTCGGGA
The DNA here is from genome assembly GCA_018969385.1 of Patescibacteria group bacterium. GTDB lineage: Bacteria > Patescibacteriota > Minisyncoccia > Phycocordibacterales > Phycocordibacteraceae > C7867-001. Next base: position 15,324 of record JAGWYL010000002.1, on the reverse strand, counting down.
ATCTCCCGTCTGTCCGCACAGTGGACGAGATATCTCAGTTTCATCAAGGTTCACTCCAAGCCTATAGGCGTTCAACCGCCGGACGTATCGAGGATTCAACCCTCATCCGCAGCAGGCTTCAAGGAAGCTGCGGAACTTTCAACATCCACCTCTGTCTAAGGCAAGACACGAGGTGGAAAATCTATACCATAAAATTAGCACGGACGCAACTTCTGTGCCTTGCCGCTTACCTGCTCGCATGACCGCGAACGCGCGAGCGCAATCAGTGAGGACATAACGCTAGGACATCCGATGTCCTAGCGTTATGGGACGGATTTGCGAACGCGGTGAGTCGTTAACATCTTGCCCGCAATTTCCCTGCTCTTTCAGTCGCGCGGCCGGACTTCGGAATAAAAAGAAAGGCGGGCCATTGATGGTCCGCCCCGCCCTATGAGGGCTCACGAAGCGAATTGCTTTCTCGCTTCGCGGTAGTAGACGTTCTTGTCCGCATCAATGGGCAAGAGACGCTGCATCTCGATGAGACCCTTGTCGAAGGTGCGGCGACACGCGACCTCGGCTTCTTTGAGCTTCGTGTCGGGTTCGCTCCCGTCCGCGCTTCTCGTCTTGGCTTCCGCCTTGAGTACCATGAGCGCGAGGTCCACGAGTATCTGCTTCGCGATGGCGCGAAGCCGGGTGCCGTCCTGCGGCGCAAGCTCCTCTGCGGTCTTTCCGCTTGCGGAGACGAACCAGCTGTAGAGGACGTCGAACCCGCATGCTTCACGCGGAAACAGCTCGAAGTCCAGCGTCTTGAACCGCATCATTGCCGTCATGCCCACGGACCCGCAGATGAAAACGACAGCGAGGTCCGACGCCATCAGGTACGTCACGTCATCCGGCGACAGGTGGGACCAGATGAGCTTCGCCGTGCCATAGAGGATAGTCAGCATAAGAACCGCACCCGTAATGCCGAACGCAATGAGGTTCGTCCGGTCAACGATGCGCTGATTCCGGAAAACCTTCGCCGCGATGACCGTGGGGTTCACACCCCACCTCTCTTCCCACTTCGCCACCAGGTACGCGGGCACCTGTCCCGTCACAAGGAGTTTGTTCACGTCTATCATCTTCAAAGACCTTCTCCTTACCGTTATGGCCTGTCCTGGCCGGATGATGGGAGTGCCAGTACCCCGTCACCGCGCGCATAGTCCCGCACCGTGACACTGCATCATCCCTCGTCCGCCCTAAGGGAGGCGGGCGATACGACAAGTATGCAACGACTCGCTGCGTTCGCAAATCCGTCCCGCGTTCAAACGAGTTCGCGCGACGAGAGCGGACGCATGAGCACGCTCATGTTCGAACCGAAAGATGGAAGCGCTCCGGATGCGCGAGCAAGCTCGAAACCGCGCACGAGCAGCAGTCCTTCTTCATACGCCGCCGGATTCTTTTCGCGGCGCAGGTATTCGAGCGTCTTCCCTATCCGCGCGCGCGAATTGATAAGCGCGTTTTCATCCCCGCGCTCGGCCGCGGCGGTCGAGCGCGCGACGTCCGCGCACAGATTCATGAAATAAAAGCGCGCGTCGCGATTCATAGGCCGAGGAAGGGTATCGCGTGCGCGACCGTCTCCCGCACCTTCCTGCGCAGGGTCGGATCCTGTAGTTCCATATCGCGATTCCCCTGCCGCGGACGGATGTTGATGAGCGATATGTATTCGATGGCGTCATCGCCGCGCTTCTCCGGATAGACGTTGAATCCCCATACGTCCTCCTGCGACGAGCCGTCCTCTATGAGCTTTACGTTCGCATCCATGTGCCAGTCGCCGCCGAGCGCAAGGGTGCCGCGCGCGATGTCTATCGCGCCCTTCACCATGTCGCCGAACCACGCATCCGCGAGCGCGCGAAGCGTCTTCTCATCAGTCGGCTCGCGCGTCACCAGGATCTCCATGCCTGCCAGTGTACCACTTTCGCCCGCGCTACCGCCTAGGCATCCAGCCTGATGGGAAACGCGAAACTACGATGCAAAAACTACTAAGGAAAGGAGGCGTCGCGACATCCTAGAGCTTCCGCACGATTCCCTTCTCCGCATCCACTTCCACGAGATCGCCGTCTTTCAACACCTGCGTAGCGATTTTCGTCCCTATCACGCACGGCTTCTTCATCTCGCGCGCGACGATGGCGGCGTGGCACATGATGCCGCCTTCATCGGTCACGAATGCCGCCGCTTTCTTCATCGCAGGAAGAAAATCAGGCGTGGTCATGGGCGAGACGAGGATATCCCCTTCCGCGACGTTCTCCATCTGCCGCTTGTTCTTTACGATGCGCACGGCACCTCTCACCTTCCCTTTCTGCGCCACCTGTCCCTTGAGTTCCGTCACCGGAGCGCCTGCTGCGTGCAGTCCTTCGAACGAATATCCGGGATGCGCAGCCGCAAAATCCGTAAGTGTCATATTGAAACGCACATCGCCATCTATGGACACCATGCCGCCCGCGCGCGTAGCAAGCACCTCGCGCGGCGGCGGACTAATGAACTCTTCATGGAAGACGAGTCCGGCGTACTCCGCAGGAACGCCGCGGGCGATGAGCGAGTCCTTTATGTGCTTATCGTTCCGCGCGAAGAATTCGTCAGTCGCGCGAAGCGCTATCGCGAGTTTCCGGACCTCCTCCGGTGTCCGCTCGTCATACCCGCTGTAATACCAAATCGAGAAAAGCATGATGCCCTCACGCGCGAGTTCGGCGTACTCCTTGACCGCGTCCAGCTCGGTTTCTGCACCGCGCGCGAAATGAGCCGCTGCCTTCTCTGCGACAGGACGGTACGCGGCGATAACGGATTCAAGGAAGGCCGGGCTTTCCTGGTTCTTCCCAAGGAGCCAATCCTTGAACCGATCGAACGCCGCTTTATGCTCCCATATCTGGAGATTCTCTCCTGTCGAATAGAAGACGACGTACGGCTGGTCCGGATTCGTAAGTCCGTATCGCTTAGGAATGAGGTCGACGAATCCGCGTGTCCACCATTCCTCGAGTACGACGGATATATCGCGTTCGTATTCTTTCGTCAGATGCATGGGTTCCATACAGCTATTATGCCGCACGCTCGATGATGCGCACGGCTCCCTTCTCCGCATCCACTTCCACGAGGTCACCGTCCTTCAGGACTTGCGTCGCGACCTTCGTCCCGATGACGCACGGCTTCTTCATCTCGCGGGCGACGATGGCGGCGTGGCAGGTTATGCCGCCTTCGTCCGTGACGAAAGCGGCGGCCTTCTTCATGAGCCCGAGGAAATCCGGCCGCGTCATGCCGGTGACGAGGATATCGCCAGAATTGAACGTGCCTGGATGGTGCGCGACCGGCACGATACGCGCGATGCCGCGCGCCACGCCCTTTTGGGCTACCGTGCCCTTGATTTCCGCATCCTCGGAAGAGACAGGCGGCGATATCTTACGCCAAAGCTCCTTGGACTCTGTTCCAGTGACGAAGAATCCTTCGCCGTCTTCGTCGTGGAAGTATATGCTCTCCTCTCTTCGCGCAGACAGATTGAAGGAGTCAATCGTACGCTTGCCGCTGAAAACGGCTTCCAGTTCCCACGGGAGAAGAAAAGCGGCGTCCTCGTAAGGAATGTCGTGCTGTGCCGCTACACGGGTGAGATGCTTACCTATGAGGTGATTCGCGATGAGGTTGCACTCCTTGCGCCTATCGACCCACCAGGTGATGCGTCCGAACCACGTGAGCGTCTCGTAGTCTGCGTCTGAGAGAGCAGCTTCGCGCCGGAGCGACGCACATAAGGCGGCGCGATGCTCCGCATACGTATCAAGTTCCGCAAGCTCCGTGTCACGGCTATCCGATGACTCTTTGCGCGCTTCCTCAAGCTGTCCTGCGAAGAATGAGACGGGCAGCGCCGAAACGTTCTTGTAATTGTTGTGCATCCAGTAGAAGTCCCGTGCGAGCGAGACGGCGGCTTCGGCTTGACTCACGCTTCCCTCTTCAATCTCTTTCGCGAAGCGCAACTCAGCACGGCGATATCGTGCATTGAATGTAAGCCCTTCGGATTGCGCGAAAGAGCGGAGTGCCTGCGCATGAGCCGGGTACCGCTCCAAGACGGACGAGAATACCTTCTCTCCGGAAATGAGCGTGCCGTCGACCAGTAGTCCGGAAGCGTACATAGCATCATACGCCCGTATGAATGCCGGGTACTGGAACTCGCGATACTCTTCGTCCTCTTGCGACTTCACAGCAAACGCCTTAAGCGATTCTTCGGCTGCTTCGAAGTCCGCATACGCGCGAGCGAGCATCTCCGGCTCAGCGATTATCTTCTCGAAGGAGCGGCCATACGGTTCTGCGGCTGCAAGGAACTGGATGACCGAACCCGCTTTCGTGAAATGCGCACCGCACATCGGCATGACGGTATTGTCGGGATAGCGCTTCCGTACTTCTTCTGTGAATTGACGGAGCGCGACGCCTAGTATGTACGGCACTCCGCTGCTGTTAAGGATTGCCCAGTCCTGCACCGCCTCCACTCGTTCGCGCAGCTTCATACCTTCCGTACGACCCCCTTCTCCGCATCCACTTCCACCATGTCGCCGTCTTTGAGTACCTGCGTCGCGACCTTCGTGCCGATAATGCAGGGCTTGCCGAGTTCCCGCGCGACGATTGCCGCGTGCGAGAGCATCCCGCCACCGTCCGTGACGATGGCGCCCGCTTTCTTCATGAGCGGGACGAAGTACGGATTGGTCATGGGCGTGACCAGGATGTCGCCGTCGTGCATGACCGCGTCCCGAAAATCGAAGACGATGCGGCACGTGCCCTGCACGATACCCGGATGCGCGGACGTCCCGACAAGCGCGCCGTCCTTCATCACGCCGGACGTAAATGACGCGAGGATGTCTTCAGTTTCGTCGCGAGAGAGAAGAACGCTCTTGCCCGGCATGAGATACACGGCACCGGCTAGTGCGCGCGCTTCGAGCGTAGATTGCGAAGGAAGCGTGCCGTTCGTCCCGTATCGTGAAATCTCGTCGACCGTCAGCGTACGGACCGCACCCGTCGGATACCCGCTACGCTCCGCTATGGTGCGACAAAGCTCGCTCGTCATGAGTGCCGAATCCTTATAGATTCGTTCCGTATATTTCCTGACCTTCTCCAGTTCCGCCGCTATAGGCTCGCTTCCGAGCGGGAGCGCATTGAACGCAAGCTTCGTGCCGATGGTATAGGGAGCCAGTTGCGGATATAAGTCTGCATATTCCCGGTAACGGGCGAGGAGCTCTTCTCGAGGCAGTTTCAGGAATGCGCTGACCTGATCGAAATAGTTGCGGAAATTCTCCGTCCACTCTTTCAAGAACGCGGGCTCTTGAAGCTTGCGCACGAGGTGCGCACCTATCGCTTCCCCTTCGCTCGTCGGAAGCCACCCGATAGCCGTCTCCCCGATGAGAGTCACGAGCGCGTGAGAGAACTGCATGCCGCACGCGTTCTCAAAATGACCGAAGTACGCGTCGGCGTCGAGCGATGCTTCTATCTGCGAATAGAGGCCGGACCAGTCCTGGTACCAATCGAGCGCTTTAATCTCTCTCACGTATGCGGCTGTGTTTCCGCGCTCCGTTGATGATTCAGAATCACTTTTCGCGCGTTCTTCTTCACCATCGGGCGGCTCCTTCGCGACCGGCGGGGTGAGCGTGGTGATGGGCCGGCTCTGCGTTATGTAGAACGTACCGTCCTCCATCGCCCATTCGACATCCACCGGGAAACCGTAGTGCCCTTCGATGCCGATGACGATATCGGCAAGCGCGAGAATCTGTTCGTCAGAGAGCACCTGCTCGTTCCCTTTCGCGCCGAGCTCTTTCCATTCGTTTCCGCCCCCTTCCTTGCGGAACAGTCCGCGACCTTGTTCGGAGATGTTCTTGTCGATGATGACGCGCGGTTCTTTCGTGACCACGTACGAGTCCGGCGTTATCTGTCCGGAAACGACTGCTTCGCCGAGTCCCCAGCCGCCTTCGATGATGAGCTGGTTGTAATCCTCCGTAACCGGATGCACGGAGAATGCGATGCCGGCTGCGTCCGACTGCACCATCTTCTGCACGACGACCGCCACCGATATCTTCGTCGCGTCGAGTCCCTTCTCGAAACGATAGAAGATGGCGCGCGGCGTGAAGAGGGACGCCCAGCACCGCTGCACGTTCGCGACCACATCCGCTTCCGTGGTGTTGAGGTACGTGTCGAGCTGGCCGGCCCACGCGTCCGACGCGCTGTCCTCTGCGGTCGCGCTTGAGCGTACCGCGACGAATTCCGCGCCGAGCTCCGTGAAGCTCTGCATGATTGCCGTGCGGATGTCTTCGGGCATCGTCGCTTGCTGGATGAGCGACTGAATCTTGCCGGACGCTTCTTCCACCGTGTGCATGTCTCGCGTATCCACGGTGCTAAGGAGCGCGTCTATTTCCACATTGACATCCGTCTCCTCGATGAACCGCTCGAACGCGCCCGCGAGGATGACAAATCCGGGCGGCACCGGTATGCCGACCCGTGTCATCTCTCCCAAGGACGCGCCCTTCCCGCCGGCGAGAGCGGCATCATCCTTCCCAATCCGTGCGAACGAACGGATGAGTTCCATGCGGCAAACGCTAGCATTTCCGCCCTATTTTGACAATACCAATTTTTCGTGCTATGTTGAAATCAGACCGAAAGCCGCTGGGGCCGTAGGGACGAACGGGCGCGGCGCGCCCTCTGACATATGGAGTGTTCCGATGACAACACGTCGCATTACCGCGCTGCGGCATGCAAATGCCGTCACGCTGACGGAAGAACTGAAAAAGGCGCTCTCCGAAAGGATGAGCGCATACGAGATGGATAACGCTCGCAGCATGTCTTTCCTCGGCGCGAGGCAATCGACCGACCGCCGGGAGGCGCTTTTGTCGCCGAAGTATCACGCGGCCTTCGCGTCGCCTGCCAAACGCGCCGTTCAGACGGCATCATATGTGAGCGGCATCAGCGAGACGCATATCATCCGCGTCGACGCGTTCGGCATCGTCGACCCGTCTACCACGCTCGGCAAGACGCTCGACGACGCGTACGTGAAATACGGCGTCGCGTCGCTTGCGACCTACTGTAAAGATCCGGCTTTCAAAGCCGCGCTCAACTGCTACGGGTTGTATGCGGCGGATGCGCTCTTCAGGGAGCTCGCAAAGCTTCCCGACGAGAGCACCGAAATCCTCGTTGTCGGCCACGGCAGCCTGATTCCAGCGATGGTACTCTTCGCCGGAGGATTCCCGGGTTCGATTGAAGGCCATACGATCGAGTATACGATTCTCGGCGAGACCGACGGGTTCCGATTCGCAATCGGTGATGGCGAGGAATCCGACGTCGGGAATCTCGAGGTCATCGGCCTCGACGACTTCGATTGATCTTCCAGTCCTATCAGTGCGAAAGGCCGCCCCATGAAGGCGGCCTTCTCTTTTTTGGAATACTAGAATCCGTTTCAAGACCCGCCACGCGCGAAGAGCTGTTCATGCGAAAGACTAGAATCGGACCCTCTTTCGCGGGGACAGATCGAGCGCGTGGCGGGTCGGAGAACCTCGGCCGTCTAACTCTTTTTCGCGCCGTTCTTCTTACGTTTCCACGCCTCCATCTTCGCGTGGTCGCCGGTGCGCAGCACCGGCGGGACCTTGTATCTCTTCTTCCTGTATTCGATGGTCTCCGGCCGCGTGTAGACCTCGTGCGAGGACACGCGGCGCTCCTCGACGGACGCGTCCTTGCCGAGCACGCCCGGAAGCCGCCTGGTGATGGCGTCTATCATCGCCATCGCCGGCACTTCCCCGCCGGTATAGACCGCTTCGCCGACCGCGTAGGCTTTCAAAACTAGGACATCGGATGTCCTAGTTTTGAAAGCCTTCAGGATCTTTTTCGCGCGTTCGTCTATGCCTTCATAGCGTCCGCAGACGAATGCGACTTCGTCGTACTTCCCGAGCGCGTCCGCATCCTTGTTCGTGAACTGCTTCGCTTCCGGCTGGAACCAGACGATGGCTTTCTTCCCCGCGCGCTTTCCGAGCGCCTTCTCGGTCGCCTTCACTATCGGCAGCGCTTGCATCACCATGCCGGGACCGCCGCCGTACGGACGTTCGTCCACCTTGCCCCATCTGTTCGTTACGAAATCGCGCGGGTTCGTATAGTCTACGGAAATCTTCTTTTCCTTCCGCGCGCGGCCGATGATGGACGCGGAGAGGTACGCGTCGCACGCTTCAGGAAAAAGGGTTATGAGATGAAATCGCGGCATGAGAGAAGCTTACAGCTTGCAGCGTACAGCTTTGATTTGTTTCATGTTCGACGTATGGCCTGTCAGCTGTACGCTGTCAGCTATCCCTTCAGGTCTTCGATGGTCTTATCCATCTCGTCGAGCACCCCGCCCGTGGTCATGCCTCCTTCAAGGCGCTTGCCGCCGACGGGCTCGTTTATCTTCAGGTTTACGCGCGCATTATGCTTCATGCCCACGATGCGCAAGAGCGGACGAAGCGCTTCCTGCGCTATCTTTCCCTGCTTGCCGATGACCTTGCCCATATCGTCCGGGTGGACGGTGAGCGTAAGGAGAACGCCCATGTTGTCCACGGTGCGCTCGATGACGACATCGTCCGGATGGTCGACGATGGCCTTCACGACGTAATCGAGAAATTGCTGGTCCGGTTCCATAATAAATAGTAGGCAGGAGACAAGAAGCGGTTAGCAGTAAGCCGTCCTCCCCGCCGCGGTAAGTATACCAGCGTGGCGGCGTGCGAACGCTACGCCGCTGCTTCTGCGGGTGTCGCGGCCTCCTCTTCGACGGGCGACTGCGCGGGAGCTTCAGGCGCCGCAGCGGCGACGGTCTCTTCGGCCTTCGGCGCGGCGGAAGCCTCCTCTTCCTTCTTGGGAGGAGTCTTCTTCGGAAGAACGTTTATCTTCTTGCCTTCGATGAGACCTTTCGCGAGCAAGAGGTTGTGGAGCGAAGGAGAGAGTTGCGCGCCTTTCTTCATCCAGTCCTTTATGGCGTCAGTGTCAGCCGAAAAAGCCTTGGTCTTCGGATTATAGGAGCCCAGCTGCGCGAGCGGGCGGCCCGCCTTGGGGCTCCTGGCTTTCTCAAGGACGACCATGCGGAACGCGGGGTCGTTCTTGCGGCCTATGCGCTGAAATCGGATCATCAACATGTCCGCGCACGATACCAGAACGGCCCCGCCCGGTCAATCACCGGACAAAAAGAGGGACTCGCAAGCGAGTCCCGAAGTCAGGCCGCCACTGTGGGGAGTGCTCGCGGCTTGAGCTGCCGGGAACCAAGGGGGTGGAACCGGCACCCTTAAGCGTAGCGAATCGCGCCCAATCTGCTAGAGTGCGTAGGTGGACAAGGAATCGCAGGCGCAGACCTACGAAGGCGTCATCACCATAACCCGCAAAGGCACGGGCTTTTTCACATACGACGAAGAGAAGGAGGATTTCATCATCCCGAAGGAGTCGCTCAATCATGCGCTCAATCATGACGTCGTGACGGTCGCTCCCGACGGTTTCGAGACGGACGCCCGCACCGGTGAGAAGCGCGCGGCCGCGAAGGTCGTCCGCGTCGTCGCCCGCGCGCGCGAAACGTTCGTCGGCACCCTGATGGACGACAAGGGCCCGCTCCTCATTCCCGACCTCAAGAAGATGTACGTGCCGCTCGACATACGCGGCGAGCTTCCCTGTCCGCTCGGCTACAAGGTGCTCGTCCGCATGAAAGGCTGGGACGAGGGTTCGGATTTTCCGTGGGGCGTCGTCGAGCAGGTCATCGGTCCCGCGGGCGTTCACGAGACGGAGATGCGCGCGCTCGCGCTCGGACAGGGATTCGAAGCGGCCTTCCCGCCCGCCGTCGTGAAGGCGGCGGAAGTCCTGCAGCATGAAGGCCACGCGATGATTGCCGAGGAAGCCGCACGCGCCGTGGCGAGCGGCGAGCGCCGCGATTTCCGCGACGTGCCGACCTGTACCATCGACCCCGCCGACGCGAAAGATTTCGACGATGCGCTCTCCTTCAAGGACAAGGGCGACGGCACGTTCGAAGTGGGCATACACATCGCGGACGTATCGTTCTTCGTGAAGCAAGGAGGCGAACTCGACAAGGAAGCGTACCAGCGCGCGACCTCCGTCTACCTGGTGGACCGCACCATCCCGATGCTTCCGGAAGTGCTCTCGAACGACCTCTGTTCGCTCCGGCAGGGCGAAGACCGTCTCGCCGTTTCCGCGGTGTTCACGCTCGACGCGAACGCGAAGGTGCTTGACCGGTGGTTCGGCGAGACGGTCATACATTCCGACCGCCGCTACACGTACGAAGACGCCCAGAAGACGCTTGAGGCGGGCGCGGGCGACCTGCACGCGGAACTCTCCACGCTGCGGACGCTCGCGAAGCTGCTCCGGAAGAAGCGGCAGGCGAACGGCGCTATCGAATTCGACACGGCGGAGGTGAAGATCGAGCTCGATGACGCGGGGAAGCCGGTGGCCGTGCATCTCAAGGAGCGCAAGGACACGAACCTGCTCATCGAAGACTTCATGCTGCTCGCGAACGAGTCCGTCGCCGAGCACCTGGCCGACCTTTCGAAGAACCTGCGCCACGGCTACCTCTACCGCATCCACGACGCGCCGGACGCGGACCGCATCGAGAATCTCTCCCTGTTCCTGCGCGTGCTCGGCTACGACCTTGAGACCCATGCGGGCAACGTGAAGGGCGTGGCCATCAACGAGCTTCTCGAGAAGGTGAAAGGAAAGCCGGAAGAATACCTCATCAAGACCGCGACCCTGCGTTCCATGGCGAAAGCCGTGTACTCCACTAAGAATATCGGCCACTACGGACTCGCCTTCACGCACTACACGCATTTCACCTCGCCCATCCGCCGGTATCCGGACCTCGTGGTGCACCGCTTGCTGAAACACCACGCGGGACGCGAACCGATGAGCGACCGCGAGGTAGAAGGCTTCGAGCAGCTCGCCATCCATTGTTCCGAACGCGAAGTTGCCGCGACGGAAGCGGAGCGCGACTCCATCAAGATGAAGCAGGTGGAGTACCTCGCGGGACGCGTGGGCGATGCGTTCGACGCGGTCATTTCCGGCGTCTCCGACCGCGGCATGTATGTGGAGGAGCAGACCACGCATGCGGACGGCATGATACGCATCCGCGACCTCGGCGACGACTATTTCGATTACGATGAGAAGGGATACCGGCTCGTAGGCCGGCGCACGAAGAAGCAGTACCGCATCGGCGACCCTATCCGCGTCACGCTTGCCGCTGCGCGCGTGCCGGAGAAGGAGCTGGATTTCGTGCCGGCCTCTGAATAGAGCTCGTTTCAAAATCTCCGGCGAGCGGGTGCGCGGTTTGAAAGCCTAAGGGGAGTTCGCTTTCAAACCGCGCACCCCGAGCCGGTTTTGAAACGAGTCCTATGCTGAACGTGTCGTTCACAGGGTATACTGCCTTGCATGTGGCAGGACTACGTACTCACCGCCGTGCAGATACTGTTCTGCGTGACGCTCATCCCGATGCTGCTCGCCAAGGAGAAGCCGCCGCTTTCGTCGAGCGTCACGACCGGCCTCGCGCTTCTCGTGGGAGCGGTCACGTTCTTTACGCTGCACCTGTGGCTTGCGGCGGCGAGCCAAGGCATCGTCGGTTTCCAGTGGCTCGCGCTCGCATACCAGAAGATGCGGCAGCGCCCTATACGCGTCCCCGAGCTTCCATCGCGTCAGTGATTCTCCGCAGCGCGAGCGCATACGCCGCTTGACGGAGCGTGACGCCGCGTTCTCCCGCGAAGTCCGCGACTTCGCGGTACGCGTTTCGCATCACCGCGCGCATCTTCGTTTCCACGTCAGGCCGCGTCCAGCGTTCCCCGGTGCGGTTTTGTATCCATTCGAAATAGGAGACCGTGACGCCGCCCGCGTTCGCGAGCACGTCCGGAATCACGGCGACGCCTCTCGCGGCAAGGAGCGCATCCGCTTCAGGCGTCACGGGACCGTTCGCGATCTCGAGCACGATGCCCGCGGACACGCTGTCCGCATTCTCCCCGGTGACCTGCTCCTCGAGCGCGGCGGGAACGAAGATGTCCGCCTTCGCGGAGATGACCGCGCCGCCCTCGAGGATTTCCGCTCCGTCCTTCGCGAGACGCTCCGCGTCGCAGACGGAACCGTCGCAGTACATGCCGCGCACGGAACCCTTCGCCTCCTTCGCGGCGAGCACCACCTCCACGTCGAGTCCGCGCGCGCTTTGGAGCGTTCCCTTCGAGTCCGCGAACGCCACGACGCTCGTGGTATCGCGCCCCTCGCTGCCGCCTACGGAAAGCGGCTTTCCCGTTATCATGCCCGGCGCGCTTCTGCCGGTAATCCGTTCGTACTCGTCGAGCATCACCGCCATGATTTCCGGCGTGGTGTACACGTCCGGCGCGGGGATGTCGATATCCGGACCGAGGTGCTCGGCGAACGCGCGGACGTACGCGCGGGAAAGCCGGTGGATTTCGGCGCGGGAGAGTTTCTTCGGGTCGACGGCGATGCCGCCCTTCGCTCCGCCAAGCGGGATGCCGACCACCGCGCATTTTACCGCCATCATCGCCGCGAGCGCTTCGACTTCGTCTTCGTCGGCGTCGGGATGGAAACGGATGCCGCCCTTATAGGGTCCGCGCGCATTGTTGAACTGGATGCGGTACGCGGGGAAAGTCGCGCTCCCGCCGTCGTCAAGCGGAACAGCGAGGTCCGCCTTCAGGACGCGGTCCGGTTTGAGGAACGCTCCCCGTTCCGCTTCGCCGAGCGCGAGCAGGTCTGCGGCGCGGCTGACGTTCTCTTTGAAATAGTTGAATGCGGACATGAGGGTGGCATGAAGGGGTAATGGCGTACACAGGAGATACACCTGCCTCACAGAAATGTTACTCCCCTCCCGAAAGCCGAGGTGGGGATAACTGCGCGGAGCGAGCAGAAAGTCCGGTTCGGAAGGCTAAGCGCTTTCGCTTACGAATCAGACTTTCTGTGAGCACCTCACCCTAGGCAGGCGGAAGCAAGCTATTTCGCCACCGCAACGGCCTCTTCGAATTTGACGGAAAGGAGCTTACTGACGCCGTCCCCGCCCATGGTGACGCCGTAGAGGATTCCCGCGCGGCTCATGGTTTCGCGGTTGTGCGTGATGACGATGAGCTGCGACTTTCTCGCTAGGTTCTCTATCATGTCGCCGTAGCGGCGGGAGTTCGCTTCGTCCAAGGCGGCGTCCGTCTCGTCGAGGATGAGGAACGGCGGCGGATTCACCTGGCTCATGGCGAAGATGAGCGCGATGGAGGTGAGCGCGCGCTCGCCGCCCGAAAGCTGCACCAAGGACTGCACGCGCTTCTTCGGGAGGTGTACGGAAATCTCGATGCCCGGACGCGCGTTCTCCTTCGGCGCGGAGTCATCCTCTTCTTCCTCATCCTCGTCGTCCGAAGCTTCTTCGAGCGCGAGGCGCGCGCCGCCGCCGCCGAACATGAGCGCGAAGAATTCGCCGAACGAAGCGTTCACCTTCGCGAGCCCTTCCGCGAAACTCTTGCCGAGCTCCGTCTCAAGGTCCTTGATGAGTTCCCGCAGACCCGCGGCGGAATTGGCGAGGTCTTCAAGCTCTCCCGCGAGGAAAGTCTCGCGTTCGGACACTTCCTTGAACTCCGTGCGGATGTCTTCGCCCGCGCCGCCCGCTTCTTCGAGGCGGATCTTGAGACGCGTGAGCGCGCGCTTGCGGTCTTCCTGGACGCGCCGCTCCTCCGCGGGCGGCGCGGGAAGCGCGGCGTACGAGACCGCGGCCGCGCCGCCCACCGCGAGCGTCTCCGCCTTGTCCCGTTCGAGCTCTTCCGCGAGGAGCGCGAGTTCGCGTTCGCGCCCGGCCATGCGCGCCACCTCTCCTTCTTCATGCGCCTTCGTCTGCGCGAGCGCGAGGACGCGCTGCCGCAATTCCTTGCCGGTCTCGTCGTGCGCCACGAGCGCCTCGCGCGCTCGCGCGAGCGCGGACTTCGCTTCTTCCACGGCCTTCTCGAGTTCCGCGTCCTTCCCGAGCAGGCCGCCGCGCTCGTTCTCGAGCGCGTACACCGCCTGCTCTTCGTCCGCGAGCACGTCGTCCGAAGGCGACGCGAACCGGTCGAAGAATACCTGCGCGACGCGGGCCACGGCGCGAAGTGCGGAGCGGAGCGCCTCAAGCGAATCCGAAGACGACTGCTCCCCTTGGCGCGCTATCTCGTCGCGAAGCGCGGCGAGGTCCTCGCGCGGCACCTTCACGTACGGCTCGCGCGCCACCTCCGCGCTCCTACGCTTCGCGGCGGAAAGCGAGCCTTCGACGCGGCCTATCTCGCGCGAAAGGGCCGCGCGCGCGTTCGTCGCGCGTTCGAGTTCGCGCTCGGCGGCGCGGACGAGCTCGAGGCGCTTCGTACCTTCCGCATCGGTCGTCGCGCGTTCTTCGAGGTCGGCGAGTTCCGCGGACGCGGCGCGGAGCCGCTCGGCGGATGACGCCTGGTGCTTCCGCATCGCTTCGCGCTCGGCGGCGAGGTACGCGTCCTCGATGGCGAAATACGTGCCCGCGCTCGCGGTAAGCTCGCGGCGCAGCTCGTCCGCGCGTTCGAGCTTCTCCACCTGCTTTTCAAGGAACCGCAGATGCGGCGCGAGTTCGCGGCGCAGCGCATTCACCTGCGCGATGTTCTCTTCGGTCTTCGTGAGCTTCTTCTCCGCCTCCTGTTTCTTGAATTCGTATATCTTGAGGCCGAGCGCGTCCTCGAGTATCTCGCGCCTGTCCTTCGGAGACGCGAGCAGTATGCGGTCCGCCTCGCCCTGGGAGATGATGTGGTGGCCGGTGTCGCCGATGTTCGCACCCGCGAGGAGTTCTTCGATATCGCGCAAGCGCACCCGCGAGCCGTTGATGGAGTATTCGCTCGTGCCGTCGCGGAAGACCGCGCGCTCGATGGCCACCTCGTCGAAATCAACCTTGAACTGGCGTTTCGCATTATCGAAGACGATGGCCACGGCCGCGCGGTTCGAGCGCGGCGTCGAATGAGAGCCCGCGAAGATGAGGTCTTCGCTGCGCTTGCCGCGCATGCTCTTCATGGACTGTTCGCCGAGCGCGAAGCGGAAGGCCTCCGCGACGTTCGACTTCCCCGAACCGTTCGGCCCCACGATGGCGGTGGTCGCGGACGAGAAATCGAGCACGGTTTTCCGCGCGAACGACTTGAACCCGGCTATCTCGAGCCGCTTCAGCATTACGTACCAGTATACCGCGCCGTACGCCGCACTTGCTGTCATTTTTGCGACTCTTGCGGAAAACCCCCTGCACCCGAATCGCACCCCGCACCGTGAACGCGCACGCCGCAACTATCAACAACTTCGTCCTATAGGACGAAGTTGTTGATA
>JAGWYL010000001.1 GCA_018969385.1 Patescibacteria group bacterium | reverse complement strand
TGGTGCGCCCACCAGGGCTCGAACCTGGGACCCACTGCTTAAGAGGCAGTTGCTCTACCAACTGAGCTATAGGCGCGACAAGACGAATCGTAGCAGACATTGCTCGATTTTCAATATGGGCTGTCGGGAACAAGCACGTTTCGGTACCGAGGGTGAGACTCGAACTCACACGAGGATTTTTGGGCCCTCTCCGGGTTTTAAGCCCGGTGCGTCTACCATTCCGCCACCTCGGCGCGCGAGTCCGCGTTTCCGTGCGCTTCCTGTCGCTGACTCGGAGGCCCGGGCGGGGATTGCACCCGCTCGTAACGGTTTTGCAGACCGTCGCGTTCCTAATTCGCCACCGGGCCGATTGCGAACGCCTTTGATACTAACCTAGCTACACGCGACGCGAAAGGTCGTCCAGGTGGCGGCGGTTCTCTTCGCCTTCGTCGAATGCGAAACGCACGGAGGGGAGGCGCGCGAAGCGCGATTCCTTCTTGAGGTATTCGTGGAAATCGGGCGTGTGACGCGAGAGGAACGAAAGCGCCGCGCTGCGGGACGTGTCGGGGAAGACGCTCACGTAGACCATGGCTCGCATGCCGTCATCGGAAAGCGCGACGCGCGTCGGCGTGATGAGCGCGTCGCGGTTCGCCTCGCGCGCGATGTACGCGGCCGCGACATGGCGGATGAGTTCCATGGCCTTGTCGTTGTGCCTGCTCATGATTCGACGCGCCTGAACGCGACGACGGCATCGCCCGGAGCGGGTGCAGCGCGCGTCTCGACCTCGATGCCGAACTCGCCTTCGGTCCTGATTTCCTTCACGTCCGCCCGCGCCTGCTGCAAGTTCGATATCTTGCCGCGGCCGATCTCGCTCTCATTCCGGATGAACTTTACCTGCGCGCCCTGCGCGAAGGCGCCGGAGACGAGGCGCGCGCCGAACACCTGTTTCTGCGCGTTCCCGTTGAATATCTTGAGCACCTTCGCACTGCCGGACTCCACTTCTTCCGTGACGTGCGGCGCGCGCTCCTTGAGGAGCTCTTCGACGCGCTTGCCGAGGTCGTAGATGATGGCGAAGGATTCTATCGGCGTGCCGCTGCGCTCCGCGAGGTCGCGCGCGGTCGCATCCGGCTTCGCATTGAACGCGACGATGACGCCCCTCGTTCCCGCGGTCTTCACGTCTCCCTCCGTGACCGCGCCGATGCCTTCGGAAAGGATGCGGATGTGCGCGCGCGGATGGGAAATCTTGGCGAGCTCATGCTTGATGGCTTCGATGCTGCCCGACACGTCCGCCTTGAGGACGAGCGGAAGCACGCCCGCATCCGACGCGTCCGCATCATTCGCGCTCGCCTGTAGGACGGAAGCACCGCCCGCTTTCGACTCCCGGACCCTCACTTCGGCCTCCTTCCTGTTCGCGTAGGCCGCGAACAGGGAACCGGCGGGAGGAAGTTCCGAGAATCCGGAAACGGTGGCGGGTTCCGAAGGACCCGCGCTCGCGATGCGCGCGCCGAGGAAATCCTCGATGAAGCGCACGGGAGCGATGGCCGCATCCGCGACGACGACGGTGCCGGTCTTGAGCGTCCCGTCCTTCACGATGAGCGTCGCCGAAAGGCCGCGCTTCGGGTCCTGCGAAGATTCGAGCACGAATCCGGACGCGGGAGCGTCCGCGTCCGCGGTGAGTTCCGCGAGGTCGGCAGTGAGGAGCACGAGGTCGAGCAGCTCGGGCACGCCTTCGCCGGTCTTTGAAGAGACGGCGGCGAAGGGAATCGAGCCGCCGAGGCCTTCGAGGTATACGCCGTGCTCAAGGAGAGAATTCTTCGCACGCTCCACGTCCGCGCCGGGCTTATCCGTCTTCGTGAGCGCCACCACCATGGAGACGCCCGCGTCGTTTATGGCGGAGAGCGCGTCGAGCGTCTGCGGCTTCACGCCTTCGTCCGCCGCGACGACGAGTATCACCACGTCCGCGACGACCGCGCCGCGCACGCGAAGCGACTGGAACGCCTCGTGGCCGGGCGTGTCGAGGAAGGTGATGCGCCGGGGCGCGCCCTCATGCTCGTGAAGCGCGACGTAGGCCGAGACGTGCTGCGTGATGCCGCCCGCTTCGCTCGCGACGACGTTCGTCTTCCGGATGTAATCGAGCAGGGAAGACTTCCCGTGGTCGATATGACCCATGACGGCGACGATGGGGCTGCGTGGTGCGCGTGCCATATCGTTCGATATCACCACAAAAAGCGAGCATTTGCAATGCGTGGCGTCCGCGCGCTGGCGCGCCGCGCATCGGGTGACGTACAATCGTCCTATGCCATACGGGAGACGGACGTACCTCGATTTCGCCGCAGCCGCGCCTACGCGCGCCGCAGCGCGCGGGGCGTATGAGCGCGCGAGCCGCCGCTTCGGCAATCCGTCCTCGCCTCACGCGGAGGGACGCGCCGCGAAAGCGATTCTCGAAGACGCCCGCACGGCGCTCGCGCGCGAGCTTTCCGTGAAGCCGGATGCTCTCGTGTTCACGTCCGGCGCGACGGAGAGCAATAACATCGCGCTTATCGGACATGTGGAAGCGCTTGCCGCCGCGGGACGCGCATACGAGAGCATCCATCTTCTCTACGCGCCCTCGGCGCACGCGTCGGTCGTCCATACCGTCGCGGCGCTCGCGCGCCGAGGCGTCATGGCGGAGCCGCTCCCGCTTGCCGCCGGCGCCGTCGACCTTGCGGCGCTCGCCCGCATGGTGCGCCCGGAGACCGCGCTCGTCGCCATGGACGCGGTCTGCGGAGAGACAGGCATCATCTGGAATACGCGCGAGGTGCGGCACGCGCTTGATGCCGCGCGCCCTTCGGGTCCGCGCATACTCCTTCTCGCGGACGCCGCGCAGGCGCCGCTTGTCGAGGACGTCACGCGGACGCGCATCGGCGCAGACCTCCTCTCGCTCGACGCGCAGAAGATAGGCGGCGTCCGCGGCATCGGCGTCCTTGTCGCCGACCGCACGACGGCGCTTTCGCCCGTCATGTTCGGCGGGGGGCAGGAACGCGAACTGCGTTCCGGCACGCCGTCGCCCGCGCTCGCAGCGGCGTTCTCGGCGGCGCTTCGTGAGGCGGGGGAGGAGCGCGATGCGTTTCGCGCGCGCGCGAGTCTCATGCGAGCGCGCCTCATCTCCTTCGTCACGGAGCGCTATCCGGGTGCGCTCGTGAACGGAGGGAAGCGGCAAGCGCCGCACATCCTCAACCTGTCCTTCCCCGGGAAGGATACGGACTACCTTGTCGCGCTCCTCGACGAAGCGGGCTTCGCGGTCTCGACGCGGAGCGCCTGCGAGACGGATGCGGAGGGTTCGCGCGCGGTCTTCGCGCTCTATGGCGACCCGGAGCGGGCCAAATCGACGCTCCGCGTCTCCTGGGGAAGCGCCGTGTCGGAGCGTGCTCTTCGCGCGTTCGGCCGCACGCTCCTCGGCTCGCTCGCATTCATTGACAATGCGGCTTCGTAATCGCATCATAGGAGCACTGCCATGAACATAGAAGACCTCACCAAGCCGCAGCTTCTCCTCCTCATGCTCCTCGTGAACTTCGTGACCTCCGTCGCGACGGGAATCCTGACCGTATCCCTCCTTGACCAGGTGCCGCCGGTCGTCACCCAGACCGTGAACCGCATCGTCGAGCACACGGTGCAGACGGTCGTGCCGGCGCAGGCCGCGGCGGTGGTGAAGGCAGTGCCCGCGCAGGCGCAACCGACGACGGAAGACCTTACCGTCGCGGCGCTCGCGGCGCTCCAGAGCCGGAGCGTCTCGGTATTTTCCGCGAAGGCGGGCACCACGAGTCCCGCCATCGCGACAGGCGTGTATCTCCCCAAATCCCGCGCGGTCGCGACCATCGGCGCGGCACTCCCCGCGCAAGCGGTCATCGGATTCTCGGACGGTTCGTTCGACGACGTTTCGCTTTCGCACGCGACCGATACGGTAAGCGTGTACGGATTCGCGGACAAGGTCGCGCTTCCCGCGGCGGGCGTGCCGCAGCTCGTCGCCCCCGATACGCTCAAGGTCGGCGAGACCGTCCTCGCGCTCTCGAAGGACGGCGCGGCGCTCACCGGCATCGTCTCCAAGGTGGACGGCGATGTCGTGATGACGACGCTTCCTCCCGCGCCGAAGGGCTCCGCCGCCGTGGACCTCTCCGGCAATATCATCGGCATCGCGAACGGGGACGGCTCGTATGAGAGCGCCGCGCTCGTCCTTGCCGCGCTCACGGCGACCTCGACGCCGAGCGCCGTTTCCGCGGGCTCGTGATGAAACGTAGGGCGCCCTTCGGGCGTATATACTATAGGTATGCCGCCATTCAATAATTTCACCACCAAAGCGAAAGAAGCCATACGCCGCGCGCACGAGCTCGCCATCGAGCGCGGGCAGAATCACGTGTCGCCTCTGCACCTGCTCGCCGCGCTCGTGCTCCAGGAAGAGAGCCTCGTATTCTCCGTCCTCGACCGGATGGACATCGACACGCTCCTGCTCACGGACACGCTCCTCGAGACGCTCGAAGCGCCGGAGACCGCGTCGGTGCTCTCGCCTTCGTATCAGATATACCTCACGCCGGACCTCGCGCAGGCGCTTGAGGCGGCAGGAAAGATAGCCGCTCGCATGAACGACCCGTTCGTCGGCACGGAGCATCTGTTCGTGGCGGTCCTCGAGCATCCCGGCCCCGCGGCGGATGTCATCTCGCGTTTCCGCATAGACAAGGACACCGTCGGCAACGTCCTTAAGGAGCTGAAGAGCACGAAGGAAGGGCAGGCTGCGGAACCGAAGCGCTTTCGCGCGCTCGCGAAATATACGCGGAACCTGACGAGACTCGCGTCGGAGAACAAGCTCGACCCGGTCATCGGCCGCGATGTCGAGATAAACCGCGTCATCCAGATACTCGCGCGGCGCACGAAGAACAATCCGGTCCTCATAGGCGAGGCGGGCGTGGGAAAGACCGCCATCGCCGAAGGGCTCGCGAGCCGCATGGCGAATAACGACGTGCCCGAATCGCTCCGCGGCAAGGAGCTCCTGTCGCTCGACCTCGGGCTCATGATCGCGGGCACGAAGTATCGCGGCGAATTCGAAGAGCGCATGAAGAACATCATGAAGGAGGTGGAACGCGCGGAAGGGAAGGTCATCCTTTTCGTCGACGAGCTGCACACGCTCGTCGGCGCGGGCGCTGCGGAAGGCGCGATGGACGCCTCGAACATGCTGAAGCCCGCGCTCGCGCGCGGCGAGATACGCGTCATCGGCGCCACGACCTTGAAGGAATATCAGAAATACATCGAGAAGGACACCGCGCTCACGCGCCGTTTCCAGCCGGTCTTCGTGCAGGAGCCGTCCGTCGAGGACGCCGTCGCCATCCTGCGCGGACTGCGCGACAAGTACGAGCTCTTCCACGGCGTGCGCATCACGGACTCGGCCATCGTTTCCGCCGTCGAGCTCTCGTCGCGCTACATCAGCGACCGCTATCTTCCGGACAAGGCTATCGACCTCATCGACGAGGCCGCTTCCGGACTGCGCATTGCGCTTGAGAACAAGCCGCCCGAGCTCGAGGAGACGGACCGGAAGATACGCAGGCTCGAGATAGAGCGCCAGGCGCTCCGGAAAGACGAGGAAGCCGGTTCCACGAAGGAGATAAAGGAACGGCTGAAGAAGATAGAATCGGAAATCGCGAACCTCCGCGAGAAGACCTCGGAACTCGAGCTCAAGTGGAAGAACGAGCGCGAAGTCCTGGACGGCATCCGCAAGGCGAAGACGGAGCTCGACGAGCTCAAGGTGCAGGCGGACAACGCGGAGGCGTCCGCGGACCTCGGCACCGCCGCGGAAATCCGGTACGGGAAGATTCCGAGCCTCCAGAAGGACCTCGAAACGAAGCTGCGGAAACTGAAGACGCTGCAGAAGTCGCGGCGCATCCTGAACGAAGAGGTGACGGATCACGACATCGCAGGCGTGGTCGCGCGCTGGACGGGTATTCCCGTCGCGCGGATGCTCGAAGAGGAGGCCGCGAAGCTCGCGCGCATGGAAGAGGCGCTTCGCGGCGCGGTCATCGGGCAGGACGAAGCGGTGCGAAAGGTCACGGACGCGGTGAAGCGTTCGCGCGTCGGCATCTCGGACCCGAACCGCCCCATCGGCTCGTTCATGTTCCTCGGCCCCACCGGCGTCGGCAAGACGGAGCTCTCCCGGAAGCTCGCGGAGTTCATGTTCAACGATCCGGACGCGCTCGTGCGCGTGGACATGAGCGAGTTCATGGAAAAGCACTCCGTGGCGAAGCTCATCGGCGCGCCGCCGGGCTATGTCGGCTACGAGGAAGCGGGCTCGCTCACGGAGCGCATCCGGCATCGCCCGTACGCCGTCGTGCTCTTCGACGAGATAGAGAAGGCGCACCCGGAGGTCTTCAACATCCTCCTCCAGGTCCTCGACTCCGGCCACCTCACGGACGGGAAGGGGAGGAAGGTGAATTTCAAGAACACCATCATCGTGCTCACGTCGAACGTCGGCGCGGAATTCATCGACCGCCTCGCGCACATCGGCTTCGCTAACGCCGCGTCGAGCGACGCCGCGCGGTATGAGGAGGTGAAGGACCGCGTGCTGAACGCGCTCAAGGAGCATTTCCGTCCGGAATTCCTGAACCGTCTCGACGACATCATCATCTTCGACGTGCTCGCGAAGGAAGCTCTCGCGAAGATCGTGGAGAAGCAGATAGACGAAGTGGTGAAGCGGCTCGGCGAGAAGCGCATCGCGCTCGTGGTCACGCCCGAAGTGCGCGCATGGCTCGCGGAGAAGGGCTACAGCACCCAGTACGGCGCCCGCCCGCTCCGGCGCGTCATCCAGGACCGCATCCTGACCCCGCTCGCCTCCCTCATGGTGACCCAGGGCCTCATGGAAGGCGGCATGGCGACGGTGACTATGAAGAACGGGGAACCCGCGTTCGACATCAAGAAGCGCGCGCCGAAAGCGTCGCTCGCCTCCGCGGCGTAGCTTGTCCCGCGCGCCTTGCGGAGCGCGCGGGCATCTGGTAGATTGCACCCACTATGTCTCAAGATTTCCTCATAAAGCTGAAGTCGACGAAGTCCGATCACGTCTACTACACCCGCAAGAACAAGAAGAAGGTGGAACGGAAGATTTCCCTCACCAAGTTCGACCCGACGCTCCGCGCGCGAGTCGAATACAAGGAAGCGAAGCGCTAAGAAGAAACCGCCCGGATGGGCGGTTTCTTCATGATGCGGGGCGATAGCGCATGTACAGGGACTGCGCCTGCACTCCCTCCGGCCACTCCGGCCAATGGCGGAAGAATCGACCGCGCGGTATCCTCGACGAATCCCCATCGCTTGTACAGCTCGATGGCCTTCGCGTTATGTGCGTACACGTCGAGCGTCACATCGCTGTCGCGAGCGAACGTGAGCGCTTCGGTCCAGAGCATCTTCCCGATGCCATGCCCTTGCAGCTCGGGCGCGACATAGAATCCGGTCAATTCGCATTCACGAACGCCTTTCCGCCGTATGGTCACTGCGCCGACGAGCTTTCCGTCGGATTCGGCGACCCAGCATCGCTGGTCGTCGGTATTCCGGAGATTGTGCGCCAGATACGCTTGCGTATCCGCCGTAGCGAATATTTCCGGAGAGAAGAGCTCTGCCGGCAGGCCAAGCGCGTCATTCGCATACGTCATAGCATAGGTACGCTGCAAGAGTGCGGAATACTCGGGAAGGTCGTCCGCCCGCGCTTCTCGAATGGTCGGGGGCTTCATTGCGGGTCCACCAGGACTCGAACCTGGAACTCTTCTTTTGGAGAGAAGTGTTTTACCATTGAAACTATAGACCCGTGTGCGGCATAGTATCATCACTTACGAATCCTAGAAAGGCGCGGGCGGTCGCGGAAACCGTTCGAGAGACCCGTACGTCGTAGTATCGGACATGAACGCATCCGGGGTATCCTTTCCTCGTCGTCTTTCCCGTATGCGCCTTCCAAAAAGTCTTGGTGAATTGCGCTTCAGGTATCCCGGTAACGCGGGACCAGAACTTCCGTTGTCGCCGCTCATCGTGGTACTCATGCAGATGCATATTTACACGCAGCTTCTTCGGGTCAGCATCCGGGAATGCAGTACGAAATAGGGAAAGGAAACCCCGAATCATAAGCGGTTCAGCGTTCGTGAAGGTGAATTCCGTGTCGTTTTTCGATTTCGATCCTTCACACCAGTACAGCAGGGAACACAGGAGCAGTGCCTCACGCCGGTCAATATTTTTTTGCATGAAACGCTGGCGAGCTTCTCGCTCCGCCGCAGCCAGCTTATCCTTCGTGCCGCGCCTGCGCGCTTCGTGGGCAAGAAGGCGGTTCTTCATCTGGCGCTCGCGCATGACGCGCAGCGTGCGCTTCGGAATGGCTATGTCTCGGGTCCAAAGAGAGACAGATGCTTTCGAGACGTGGAGCTTGCCTGCTATATCCGGAATCGTTTCCCCTCGAATCCGCCTCAATACCGCCTCATTCCGCTCCGCCATCTTTATCCTCATTAATACGTATTATAACGTTAAGATACGTTACAGATATGGCTTGGCATGGGGAAAGCGCAGTCAGCCTCTTGCGGATGCGGTATGATGTCTCTATGCGTCCACGCATCCCTGCGCTTGCCATCCTCGCATCTGCGAGTGCCCTGCTGCTCGCACCGTCGCTCGCGCTCGCGCAGCCCGCGACGACGATAGACTCGAATTTCCACATCGTCCCTACGGATGCCTGCCCGCTCGGCATAAACGCGGTCATTGGGACCATAAACAACCTGACGCATTTCGCGGTGGTGGCTGGCATCATCGTCGCCGTCCTCGTGATGGCGTACGCGGCCATCCTCTGGATACTCACGCCGTTCTCGCCGAAGAATCGCGAAGAGGGGAGGACGATGCTCATCTCCGCCGTCATCGGCCTCTTCTTCGTCCTTACCGCGTGGCTCATCGTTTCCGCGTTCCTTGCGGTATTCCTCGCGGGAGGCTCGTTCGCGAGCAACTGGCAGACCATCCTCCAAGGTACGGGAAGCGGTAACTGTCTTCCCGTGCCGGCTCCGCCTGCGGCGACAAGCGGCGCAGGCGCCTCCGCTACCCCCGGTACCACTCCGGGTGGAAGCCAAACCGCCGGCCCCCTTTGTCAGACGAGCGCCTGCAGTCCTTCGGCTCTTCAGAGCATCGGATTCAATCAGAACCAGGCGAACGCGATGTCGTGCATCGCCATGACCGAAAGTTCAGGGCAGCCGGCCATCTGCAACGGTAATGCGTGCGGGATATTCCAGATCATGCTGACCGCGAATAAACTCACTGGTTCCGCATGCGCGAAGTACAACAATGGCAACAGCACCCTTGACTGCCCGGCTCTCTGCAAGGCCGCAAATGGAGGGGCCGTCAATAACGAACCGTCGTGCCAGCCCTGTGCGAAAGCCGCGAGGGATGCGCAGTGCAACGATCAGTCCGCATATGCAATGTTCCAGACGTCGAAGTACGGTCCATGGACAACCAGCTCTGATAATACGAAGTCCGGCGCCTGCGTAGCGAAATATGACCCGCAAAGCTAACGTACACCTATGAAATCCCGATTATTCATCCTCGTAGCTGCCGCCGTCCTCGTTTTGGCCGGTCTTGGAGTCTTCTGGTACCTATCCACTGCGAACCCTGCGCTGCCTTCTCCGACTGCCTCGACGACCGCGAATGCATTTCCGGGCAGTGGCGCGTCCGGCGGTACCAACGGTGCCGGGGTCAGATACTCGCTTGCGGCTTCGGACGGCGGTACGGTGCTTGCAGCGAATTTCCTTTCGGACCCGAAGACGGTCAAGGATCCGATTAATCAGGGTTACTATTACCTCGGATATCATCCATACGAGGGAGTGTCCGATTCGACCGCGACTAATACACCTCCATATCTGATTCTGTACGAAGCCGACTCAGGCAGTTTCTCCATCGCGCTATTGCAGGAGCCGATCGGCCAGACGCGTATCGATGCTGAACAGTACCTTATGTCAATGCTCGGGATTCCTCAGGATCAACTGTGCCGGCTTAAGTATTCCGTTTCGGTTCCGTATTGGATAAATAGCGCATTTGCAGGCAAGAACTTGGGACTCAGCTTCTGTCCTGATTCGGTCGTTCTTCCGCAATGACTTCGCTCCGGAGTTTCCGGAGCCACGCCCGCTGACGGCGCGCGTACTGCCAGAGCTTCGCGCGAAGCGCGGGAAGCATGGATTCGTACGTGCGTTCGCCGCGCAGGTATTCGCCCACGATACGGTATTCGAGCCCGAGCTCGTCGAGGCGCGCGTCTTTGACGCGCGCGCGGACGCGCTCCACCTCCGCGACGAGGCCGCGCGGGAACTTAAGCGCTTCGCGCTCGTCGATGCGCGCGCGAAGCTCGGAGAGCTCAGGTTCGATGAACAGCCATTCGACGTCATAGGGTACCGCCGCCGCGCCGCGCCGCGGAACCGCTCCCTGCGACTCGATTATCTCAAGCGCGCGGATGAGCCGCCGCCGGTTATGCGGGTCGAGCTCTCCCGCGCGGCGCGGGTCGCGCGCTCGGATACGCGCGAGCAGCGCTTCGTCCGGAACGTGCGCAAGGCGCGCGCGAAGCGCTCTATCCGGCGGGACGGATTCAGGAAGACCGCGCAGGAGCGCGTCGAAATAGAAATGCGTGCCGCCCGCGAGAATGGGAAGCTTCCCGCGCGCGGAAATCTCTTCGATGAGGCGCGCGGCATCCTTCGCGAAGTCCGCGGCGGTGTAGGTCTCTTCCGGGTCACGTATATCGATGAGGTGATGCGGGACGCCGCGCATCTCATCGGGCGTGACCTTTTCCGCCCCGATGTCGAGCATGCGGTACACCTGCCGGCTGTCCACGGAAATGACTTCGCCGTCCCGCGCGAGCGCTTCGGAAACGGCGCGCGCCGTCTTTCCGGACGCCGTAGGCCCGGCGATGCAGAGGATGCGTGTTTTAGCGCCCATTGGCCGAAATGCTATCATGGATGCATAGCCAACAGCGAATAGCCGACAGGGGTGCCTATCGGGTCAGGATGCACCGCCGCCCTGTGTCGTATCCTGTCTGCTGTCGCCTGTGGCCTGTAATCTATTCTCGTATGAAAAAAGAAACCAAGAGCAACTACTGTGAGCATTGCGGCGACTTCCACGACCTGCCGCAGGACTTCGTCTCATCGGTACGCGTCGGGGAAGCGGTGCCGGATTTCGAATTCGAGGTGTACCAGGATGAACGCACGCGCACGATGAAGTTCTCCGAGACGCGCGGGAAATGGCTCGTCGTCATGTTCTATCCCGCCGACTTCACGTTCGTGTGCCCGACGGAGCTCGAAGAGATGGCCGAACTGTATCCGCAGATGAAGAAACTGAACGCGGAAGTCATCTCGTTCTCGACGGACACCGTATTCGTGCACAAGGCGTGGCACGACGTTTCGCCGGCGATAGGCAAGATAGCATTCCCGATGGGCGCGGACCCGTCCGGGAAGATCGCCTACGCGTTCGGCGCGCTCGTCGAAGGCGGCGACTCCGCGTTCACGGCGGACGAAGGACTCGCGCTTCGCGGCACGTTCATCATCGACCCCACGGGCATACTGCGGACCATGGAGATTCACGACAACAGCATCGGCCGCTCCGCGAAAGAGACGCTCCGCAAGCTCAAGGCGGCGCAGTACGTCGAAAGCCACGACGGGAAAGTCTGTCCGGCGAGCTGGGAGCCGGGGGATGATGATATGACGCCGGGGTTAGACCTCGTCGGCAAAATCTAACAGGAAAGCGCAGATATCGCACTTCCCATCACTGCATTTGCTTTGCTGTACTTACGAGTGCACGAGACCTTCGTTCCCGTTCGCACTCTCGTGCTCGGTCTTTGTTTATTAAGAAATTCACTTTCGGAGAATGGAGCGGACAGGGCGAGAGTATTCCACAGATGGTTCGATAAATTTCCGTCTCCCAAAGCGGCACCGACAAGATACGCGAGATACTTCAATTCGACTCGGCTCAACTGTGGGCGAGGAGGGACTCGAACCCTCACGACCTTGCGGCCACGCGGTTTTGAGCCGCGCCCGTCTACCGATTCCGGCACTCGCCCGAGTTTCGACATACTACCATTGTATCCCGTGTTTTTCACTCCATGTCTCGCTATTCAGCGAACGCATACATGTTAAAATCTGATGCAATGACAGACACCGCATACGTCCCGACGAAATACGATTCCGTCTACTGGGTGGAGACGGAACGCATCAAGCCGAACCCGTACCAGCCGCGGCGCGAATTCGACGATGACCGCCTCAAGGCGCTCGCGGAATCCATCCGCCAGTACGGCGTGCTCATGCCGCTCGTGGTGACGCGCAAGGAAGTGCAGAAGCCGGACGGCGGCCTCCAGACGGAATACGAGCTTATCGCGGGCGAACGGCGGCTCCGCGCTTCGAAACTCATCGGCCTCAAGGAAGTTCCGGTGGTCATCCGGACCGGCGAGCAGAGCGACAAGGAGAAGCTGGAGCTCGCCATCATTGAGAACCTGCAGCGCGAGGATCTGAACGCCGTCGACCGCGCGCGCGCGTTCGAGAAGCTCGCCGTCGAGTTCGGCATGACCCACGCGGAAATCGGCGCGAAGGTGGGGAAGAGCCGCGAGTTCGTGAGCAACAGCCTGCGCCTCCTTCTCCTTCCGGAGCCCATGCAGGCGGCCATCGTGAACAAGGAGATTTCCGAAGGGCATGCGCGCACGCTGCTCGCGCTCAACGACCGTCCGGAAGAACGGGAGACGCTCTTCCGCGAGATATGCCTCAAGAAGATTTCCGTGCGCGCGGCGGAGCGCATCGCGCGTTCCATCGCGCAGGAGCGCGTGAGGAAGCACCACAAGAAGACGCCGGAGATGCAGGAACTCGAGAAGTCGCTCACGGAGACGCTCGGGACGCGCGTCATCATCGAAGCGAACGAGCAGGGCGGCCGCCTCATGATCGACTTCTTCTCTCCGGAAGACCTTTCGCTCCTCGTCACCTCGCTCGCGCAGCGCGAAGCGCAGTCCGGAGCGGGCGCGTCTTCTGGGATGCCCGTCTACCCGAACACGACGCAGCTTGAAGACCCGGTGCCGTCCAGGGCGCCCGAAGAGCCGCCGGAAGACGACCTCTACTCCATCAGGAATTTCAGCGTATAAGAAACGCCGCACGCTTTCGCGAAACTCGCCCGCGATGCCGGTCGCATTCGGAAGCCTAAAGAGAGTCCGCTTCCGAATGCGAGCGGCATCGCGACGTTTGAAATGAGTTCTAAGCGCCCGTCTCCTTCTTCTTCTGCGGGCGCATGCGGCGGCGGCGCGGCCTGCGGGACGCTTCGGGGTCCGTCATGCCGAGCGCGAGGCGGATATGCCGCCGCGCGAGCGAGGTCTTCGCGGAGTCGAGCCACTTCGCGGTCGGATGCGCGGACTCGCGGCGCATTATCTCGACCACGTCGCCGTTCGCGAGTTCGGAATCGAGCGTGGTGAGCTTCCCGTTCACCTTCGCGCCGTTCATGTGATTGCCGAGCCCGCTGTGTATCGCGTAGGCGAAATCTATCGGCGTGGCGCCAAGCGGCAGGTCAACGACGTCGCCCTTCGGCGTGAAGACGAAGACGCGATGGGAGAAGAAATCCTCCTTGAGGCCGTCGACGAACTCCTTCGAGCCGGCGATGGACGCATGCGCGTCCGCGAGCTCCGAAAGCCAGCGCGGCGCTTCGGCCTGGTGGCTCACTTCCGCGGCTTCCGCCGTCTGCTTCCTTGAGAAATGCAGCAGCGAAGGCATGAGCGCGCGCACCCACGTGAAGGAGAGCGAAGCGAAGGTCGACTTCGGCGCTTCCTTGCCGAGCTGCTTGTACGACATGTGGGACGCGATGCCGAATTGCGCGTTCTTGTGCATCTCTTCCGTCCGCACCTGTATCTCCACGATGCCCGCGTCCCGCGTGATGACGGTGGTGTGGAGGGACTGGTAGCCGTTCGGCTTCGGCGTCGCGATGTAATCCGTGAACTCGCCGGGCAAGGGCGGCCAGAGCGCGTGGATGATGCCGAGCGTCGTGTAGCAGTCGTCGATGGTCGGCACGATGATGCGCAGCGCGGCGATGTCGTGAATCTTCGTGATGTCGTCGTTCTTGCGCGCGAGCTTCCGGTGCAGGCTCCAGAGCCCCTTGACGCGGACGTCGCTCCGGAAGTCCGTGATGCCCTTTTTCGCGAGCTCCTTCTGCAATTCCTTCTGCACCTTCGCGAGTCCGGCTTCGGTCTCGCGCCGCGCGAGCTTGCGGACCTCCACGACGTGGTGGTACGCGTCAGGGTCGATGAACGGGAAGGAGAGGTCTTCGAGCTCGCGCTTCAGGACGCCGAAGCCGAGACGGTCCGCCAAGGGTGCATAGATCTCGAGCGTCTCGAGCGCGATGCGCTTGCGCTTCTCCTCGGGCACGTGCTCGAGCGTCGTCATGTTGTGGTAGCGGTCGGCGAGCTTCACGATGAGCACGCGCAGGTCCGCGGCGGACGCGACCAAAAGACGCCGCAAGGATTCCGCATGCCGCTCCGCGCCGTGGTACTGGTGCTTCCCGAGCTTCGTCACGCCTTCGACGAGGAACAGCACCTCCTTGCCGAATTCTCGTTCTACGTCTTCGGGCGTCGCACGCGCATCCTCGATGGCGTCATGGAGGAGGCCGGCCGCTATGGTCTTCGCGTCCATGCCGAATTCCGCGAGTATCTTCGCGGTGGCGGCGGGATGTATGAAATAGGGCTCGCCGGAATAGCGCGTGTGGCCCTCATGCGCTTTCTTGGCGTATTCGTACGCTTTCTCGACGAACGCGCGGTCCTCCTCCGTGGGACTCTTCATCGCGCCGACGATTTCCTTCACGGTGGTCATCCGGCCAGTATACCGAATCCCGCCCGCGACGGGTAATGGCTTTTGCTATCTGAGGTACTCCGCCGCTTCTTCGGGCGTGAGCACATCCGCGTCGGCGGTCGAAGGGAGGTAGATGCGTCGCAGTCCCTTCTTGAGGAACAGTCCCTGCTTGGAGCGATAGAGCACGATGGTCTTGCCGGTCTTGGGGTGCTTGCCGACTTCGCGGACGATGTCCACGCCGCGCGGCGGCTTCTTGGGTTCGGCAAGGAGCGCGAGCGCCGTGTCGAGCGTGACGGTGTACGGGTCTCCCACGGCGCTCTTGAGCGAACGGAATTCGCCGTCGCTGCCCACGTACGGTCCGTAGCGTCCCGTGGAGGCGAAGACCGGTTTCCCGGTCGAAGGGTGCATGCCGAGCTCGCGCGGAAGCGAGAGATACCGGAGCGCGTCCGCAAGCGTAATCTGCGAGAGGTCCGTGCCGGGCGGGATGCTCGCGCGCTTCGCCGCGGTCTTCGGACGGCCCTTGCCGCGCTTCTTGGGTTCGGTCTTGCTGTCAGCTGTCAGCTGTTCGCTGTCAGCTTCCGGCAGTGCCATTTCCACGTACGGGCCGAATCGTCCGGTCTTTATGAAAATCGGCGCTCCGGTTTCAGGATGGAATCCGATGGGGTCGTCCGGCTTCATCTCCGTGCCGTCTTCCATGCGCGCGCCCGCACATTCCGGATAGCGCTTGCAGCTCATGAAGACGCCCGCGCGCCCGAGCTTGAACTCCATGGGACCGCCGCACAGCGGACAGGGGAACTCGGCGGGCACGTCGCCGAGCGCCGTCGCCTTCGGCAGCTTGTCCTTCGCGCGCACCTCCTTCTCGAACGGTCCGTAGAACGCCTTGAGCGTCTCGGCATAGCCGCGCTCGCCGCGCGCTATCTCGTCGAGCTCGTCCTCCATCTCCGCAGTGAACGTGTCGCTCACGTAGTGCGGAAAGTTCTCCTCGAGCCAGCCGGACACCACCATGCCGGTCGCGGTCGGCATGAGCGTCCGGCCCTGCTTCTCCACGTACCCGCGGTCCGCGATGGTCTTCATGATGCTCGCGTAGGTGGACGGGCGTCCGATGCCGCGCTTTTCGAGTTCCTTGATGAGACCCGCTTCCGTGTAGCGGTTCGGCGGCTCCGTCTGCTTTTCGGTTTCGGCGAGCGAAAGGAGCGCGAGCGCTTCGCCGTCCGCGAGCTTCGGCAGCTCCGTATCCTCGCCGCGCGCGCGGGTGTCGAGCGCGAGCCAGCCGGGGAAGAGGATGCGCGAACCGGATGCGGTGAAGAGCGGGATATCCGCGGACGCCTTCGCGGCGACGCTCGTGCGGAGCACCTTCGCGCTCGCCATCTGCGAGGCGAGCGCGCGCGTGCGGATGAGCTCGTAGAGATGCTGCTCGTCCGAGGTGTTTCCCGCCTTCGCTTTCCCGGCATCCGTCGGACGTATCGCCTCGTGCGCTTCCTGCGCGTTCTTGCTCTTGGTCTTATACGCCCGCACCTCGAGATACTCCTTTCCGAATTCGCGCTCGATGACGCCGGCCATCTTCGCCACCGCCTCCGCGGCGAGATTCACGGAGTCCGTACGCATGTACGTGATGTGGCCCGCTTCGTACAGCTTCTGCGCTGCACGCATCGCGCGCGAAGGCGCGAAGCCGAGGCGCGTGGAGGCGGTCTGCTGGAGCGTGGAAGTGGTGAACGGCGGGCGCGGATTGCGCTCCTCGTTGCGCTCCGTCACGGACGCGACCTCCCACGACGCCGCGCGGCCGAGCGTGACGATGCGCTCCGCTTCGTCCTTCGTTTTCGGCTCCGTCGCGCATACCGCGGGGAACTCCATGCCGTCCTTCGCCTTGAAGCGCGCGTCGATGACGAAATATGTTTCCGGTACGAATGCCTTAATCTCCCGTTCGCGCTCCGCGAGTATCCGGAGCGCGGGAGACTGCACGCGTCCGGCGGAAAGTCCGTACCGCACCTTCTTCCAGATGAGTCCGGAAAGGTCGTATCCCACGATGCGGTCGAGGACGCGCCGCGCTTCTTGCGCGCGGCGCAGGTGCTCGTCGATGGCGCGCGGATGCCGGAGCGCCTCTTCGATGGCGCTCTTCGTTATCTCGTGGAAGACGACGCGCTTCGGCTTCGTGAGGTCGGCTACCTCCTGTATATGCCACGCGATGGCTTCGCCTTCGCGGTCGGGGTCGGTCGCGAGGTAGACGTCAGCTATCTTGCCCGCAGCGCGCCGAATGCGTTCGATGACCTCGCGCTTCTCCGCGGGTATCACGTACTTGGGGCGGAAATCGTCCTCGATATCCACCGCATCCTTGTTCGACTTCGGCAGGTCGCGGACATGCCCGACGGAAGCGAGGACCTCATAGTCCTTGCCGAGATACTGGCCGATGGTGCGCGCCTTCGTCGGAGACTCGACGATGAGTAGTTTCTTCGCCACGGGTTAACTCATACCGCGCATACCTCTATATGGTCAAGCCCGAACACTCAACTTCGCATCGCCGCACGCATGCGCTTGAGTTTTGAAAATCGTCATATATGCCGAGTTTCGCAGGCGATAAGGGACATCATGCAAGGCGGCAAAGACGCAATGCGAAGGTGAGTGTGCGGGTCAGGCCCGCATGTCCAACATCGCTTCCGCGAAGATCGGATGATGGTCTGAACCGATGCGGTCCGGGAGCACGGCCGCGCGCGTCACGGTGAAATCCTCGGAGACGAGTATGTGGTCGAGCTGCGAGCGGGAAATCGGATGCGTTCTCCGGCCGCGAAGCGGATTCGAAAGGGCGTGCGTCGCGAAGCGTTCCTCGATGACCGCGCGTTCCCGTTTCCAGAAGACGGCGTCGCCGAACGCTCCTCCCACGAGCCAGTTCAGGATGGATATCTTCGGGGATTCGAGGATATTGAAATCGCCGCACACCACGGTCGGAAGAGAGGGCTCGCGCTTCGCCATCGCCGCTTCGAATTCGCGTAGCCGCCACTGCGGACGCGCAAGAATCAGGTGCAGGTTGAAGACGCGCACGAGCGTGCCGCCGATACGGACATCCGCATAGATGCCGCCGCGGTCGCGTATCTTCGTGAAGAGGAACGGACGCATGAGAAAGACGAAGAAGCGCGTGCGTAGCGGCAGGAGCGGCCAATAGTCCTCGTAGGGAATCTCGCCCTGCGCCAGAAGCGGGTGGCGGGAAAGGATGACGTTATAGGTGTGTACCGTGCCGGAGCAAAAGAGCTTCGTCATGTCATTCCGGTAGGCAATGGAGAACGACGAAGCGCGCAGCCGCTTGAGGAAAGGTTCCGGCACTTCTTGGAGGCAGAAGATATCCGCGTCCGAATCGCGGATGAACGCGAAAGCCCTTTCGAGCTCCCGGTTCACGAACAGCATGTTCCAGGAATAGATCTTCATACGCGCCGCCAGGCGCCGAACTCCTCTTTCGCGAGGCCGCGCAGTTCGAGGGAGACGAGCGCGGTCATGACCGCGCCGGCGTCCTCGCCGGCGCGCAGCAGCTCGTCGCGGCTCTTCGGTTCCTTGAGCATATCCCAGATAACGAGTTCCGCGCCGGCAAGGTCGCGCGGCGCAGCGCCCGCCTCGCGCTCCTTCGGCGGAAGCTTGAGCGCTTCGAGGATGTGGAGCGGCTCGGTGACGAGCGTCGCGCCGAGCCGTATGAAAAGGTGCGGGCCGAATCCGTGCGGGTCGCTTATGCGATGCGGCAGCGCGAGCAGCTCGCGGTTATAGTCGGCGGCGAGTCGCGCGGTGATGAGCGTGCCGGAGCGCGGCGCCGCCTCGACGACGAGGACGGCATCCGCCATGCCCGCCATGATGCGGTTGCGCGAGGGGAAATCATGCGGCGCCGCGCGATGCTTCGCTCCATGCTCGGAGAGGAGCGCGCCGCCCGCGGCGAGAATCTCATGCGCGAGTCCTTCGTGCGCGCGCGGATAGATGACCGAATCGTCGAGCCCCGAACCCGGAATCGCGATGGTGTGGAGTCCGGCGGAAAGCGCGGCCCTATGCGCGCACGCGTCCGCGCCGAGCGCGAGGCCGGAGACGATGGAGACGGGATAGCCCGAAAGTCCGGCGATGAGCATCTCGCACGCCTCCTTGCCGTAGCGCGAAAGCGCCCGGCTGCCGACCACGGCAAGCAGCTTCGTCCCGGCAGGCGGAAGGGAACCGCGAAGCCACAGCCGCTCCGGCAGGTCCGGTATCTCGCGAAGCGCGGGCGGGAAATCCGCCGATGCAAGCGACTGCATTTCCATGCTAGTATCTTATCCTATGAGTACCGGTCTTCGCGCGTTTTCCGGAAGCTATCCGCTATGCTAGACGTACGATTCATCCGCGAGAACGCGGACCTCGTGAAGGCGGGCGCCGCGAAGAAGCGCATGGCGGTCGACATCGACTCGCTCTTGAAGCTGGATGACGAACGCAAGGCTATCCGCCAGCGGCTTGACGAGAAGAAGGCAGAACAGAACCGCCGCTCCTCCGAGATTCAGCGCGCGACGGGCGATGAGCGCGAAAAGCTGCTCGAAGCGATGCGCCAGCTCAAGAGCGGGATGGGAGAAGACGAAGAGCGGCTGAAGGTCGTCATGGAGGAATGGCAGAAACTGATGCTCGAAGTGCCGAACATCCCGGACATCTCCGTTCCGGAAGGAGAGAGCGATGCGGACAACAAGGAAGTGCGCGCGTGGGGAGAGCAGACCGCGTTTTCATTCGCGCCGAAGAGCCATGTCGAGCTCATGACCGCGCTCGACATGGCGGACTTCGACCGCGGCACGAAGGTCGCCGGGTTCCGCGGTTACTTCCTCAAGAACGACGGCGCGCTCCTTTCTTACGCGCTCTGGCGTTTCCTTTCGGACCATTTCGTGAAGCAAGGCGGGTTCACGCCGATGATCGTCCCTTCGCTCGTGCGCCGCGAAGGATTCATGGGCACCGGGTATCTCCCGCAGAGCGAAGAGGACCTCTACAAGACGCAGGACGGGGAATACCTTTCCGGCACCGCGGAAGTCGCCACCATGGCGTACTACATGGACGAAGTGGTGGACGCCGCCGCGCTTCCGCTCAAGTTCTTCTCCTTCTCTCCCTGCTTCAGGCGCGAAGCGGGAAGCCACGGCAAGGACACGAAGGGACTCGTCC
Source organism: Patescibacteria group bacterium (assembly GCA_018969385.1). Classification (GTDB taxonomy): domain Bacteria; phylum Patescibacteriota; class Minisyncoccia; order Phycocordibacterales; family Phycocordibacteraceae; genus C7867-001. Next base: position 47,147 of record JAGWYL010000001.1, on the reverse strand, counting down.
GCGTCCACGAATTCTACAAGTTCGAACAGGTCATCCTTTCCGAAGCCTCGCACGCGGAAAGCGTGCGGCTTCACGAAGAGCTGACCGCGAACGCCGAAGAGGCGGTCAAGGCGCTTCGGATTCCGTACCACGTCGTTGCGAATTGCGGAGGAGACCTCGGGCTCGGCCAGGTGAAGAAGTACGACATCGAATGCTGGATGCCGTCCGAAGGGAAGTACCGCGAGACGCACTCGTCTTCATACTTCCACGATTTCCAGACGCGCCGCCTGAACATCCGCTATCGCGATGCCGCGGGCGACCTGCGCTTCGCGCATTCGCTGAACAACACCGCGCTCGCCACGCCGCGCTTCCTTGCGGTGCTCGTGGAGAATTACCAGCAGGCGGACGGTTCCATCAAGGTTCCGGACGTGCTGGTTCCGTACCTCGGCAAGGACGTCATCAAGAAGCACGCCGCCTAAGCGCGCTTCGCTGCGGCTCTCAAGCAGTTTTCGCACGAAAATCCGGCTCGTGCAGTGTAGAATTGAGCGATGCCGAACCGACCCGTCCTCGATATCAGGAGGCCGCATGTCGAGAAGCCGCCGATACGTCGGCGGGACCTCGACGTCTTGCCGCGTTCGGGCTCGCAGGGCGCGCCGCGCGCGGGTACGCGCTTGCATGAGCGCCGCCGCCGCCATCGGAAGGCGCTCGCCATCGCGCTTGGCGTCTTCGCGTTCCTTCTCGTCGTCGCGGCGTTCTGGGGACTCTGGCGTCCCGCCGTGCGCGTTACGGGAATCGCGCTTACGGGAACGGACGCCGCATCGCTTGAACCGCTCGTCGCTTCCGAGCTTACGGGCACATACTTCTGGGTCATCCCGCGGGACTCCATCTTCTTCCTGCCCGAAGGGAGCATACGCGCGGCGCTCCTCGCCGCGCGCCCGGACGTGGGTGCCGTCTCCATTTCCCGCACGGGGTTCCATTCCATTTCAGTGGCGCTCTTGCCGCGCGTAGACGCGTATCTCTGGTGCGGCACGGATGATGCGGTGGCGACATCGAGCGAATCCGTCATGCCGGACGGTTCCGCACCCTGCTACGCGAGCGACCCGCAAGGTTTCCTGTTCGCGAGCATGCCCGGCACCGCCGCGTCTACCACGGAGCCAGTGGGAGTAGACGCGCCGCTTTTCGATACGCGCGTCTACGCTCCCATCGACCTTGCCGTCCCGCTTCGCGCGCATGTCCTTTCCGCGGCGCAGATATCGCGCGCGCTCCAGTTCGCGCGTTCTCTTTCGACATTCGGCGCGAATCCCGTTTCGCTCGTGCTGCGTGGCGATGAGGCGGACCTGTTCCTTGCGGGCGGCACGCGCGTCACGTACGTGCTCGGCGACGAAGTGGCCGCCTCCGCCCTTGCCGCGTCCGCATTCCCATCGCTCACGCTCACGGACGGTTCCATCGAATATGTGGACCTGCGATTCCCCGGCAAGGTGTACTTGAAGAAGAGGCAGTAGGCGACACTTGCTCCGCGTCTCCTGCGCTGGCGCGCCGTACCGCAGGGAGCGCGGATGGAAAAAGCTGCTAAGATGCGCGCATGCAATCGTTCTGGGACAGGCTTCCGCGGCCGTTCTTCGCCATGGCTCCGCTCGCGGACGTCACGGACCCCGCGTTCCGGCGGCTCGTCGCCGCATGCGGGAAGCCGGACATCACCTGGACGGAGTTCGTCTCCGCGGACGGCCTCTATCACACACGGGAGAGCGCGCGCATGTTGGACGCGAAAAATCCGCTCATGCGGGACCTCCTGTATTCGGAAGGGGAACGGCCGATAGTCGCGCAACTTTTTTCGAGCAAGCCGGACTTTATGGCGTACGCTTCGGAACTCGCGGCGAAGCTCGGCTTCGACGGCGTGGACATAAACATGGGTTGTCCGGACCGCGCGATAGAGAAGCAGGGTTGCGGCTCGGCCATGATTCGGACGCCGGCGCTCGCGAAGGCGATCGTCGCAGCGGCAAAATCATCCGGCCTTCCGGTCTCCGTGAAGACGCGCGTGGGGTACGGCAAGGAGGACCTGGACGAATGGCTGCCCGCGCTCCTTGAAGCAGAGCCTGCGGCAATCACGCTTCACCTGCGCACGCGCAAGGAAATGTCCAAGGTTCCCGCGCGCTGGGAACTGATGGAAAAGGCCGTCGGCATCCGCGCCGCGCTCGGTTCGCAGGTCCTCCTCATCGGCAACGGAGACGTGAAGGACCTGGAAGACGGGCGGGAGAAAGCGGCGCGGTACGGCGCGGACGGCATCATGCTCGGCCGCGCGGTATTCGGCAATCCGTGGGTGTTTTCCGGAAGGAAGCCGGAGGATACGCCGCTTGCCGAAAAGCTTGCGGCGCTCGTCGCGCTCGCGCGTTCTTATGACGCGCTCGCGCCGAAAAAGCCTTTCCACATACTGAAGAAGCACATCAAGGCGTTCGTGACCGGCTTCGATGGCGCCGCGGAGTTCCGGGCGAAACTCATGGAGACGGAAAGCGCGGACGAGCTCGCGGAAGCCATTCGGGCCGCGGGCTTGGTATAATCTCCCGATGAGCAATCAATCCCTGTATCGCGCGTACCGCCCGCAGACCTTCGCGGAAGTGATGGGTCAGGAGCAGGTGACCGCGCCGCTTGCGGAATCCGTGAAGACCGGAAAGATAGGGCACGCGTATCTTTTCGCGGGTTCGCGCGGGCTCGGCAAGACCACCGTCGCGCGCATCTTCGCGCGGGAAATCGGCTGCACGGATCAGGACCTGTATGAGATAGACGCCGCGTCCCAGAACAGCGTGGAGAATATCCGCGAGCTTGCTGAAAACATCTATACGCTTCCGTTCCACTCTCCGTACAAGGTGTACATCCTCGACGAGGTGCACATGCTCTCGAAAAGCGCGTGGAATGCGTTTCTGAAGACGCTTGAGGAGCCGCCGGCATACGCGGTGTTCATACTCGCGACGACGGAGCTCGAGCGCGTGCCGGAAACCGTGCAGTCGCGCTGCCAGGTGTTCGAATTCAAGAAGCCGACGAGGAAGGGCATCGCCGCGCTCGTGTCGAAGGTGGCAGAGAAGGAAGGGTACGCGCTTCTGCCGGACGCGGCGGAACTCATCGCGATGCTTTCGGAAGGGTCGTATCGCGACTCGCTTTCCGTCCTGCAGAAGGTGCTCGGCATCTCGAAGGACAAGAAGCTGACGCGCGAAGAGGTGGAAGCCGCCACGGGCGCGCCGAAACGCGAACAGGTGCACGCGCTCATAACCGCGCTTTCCGCAGGAGAGCGCGGCGCGGCGCTTTCCGCGGTGGAGAAGGCGTCCGCTTCCGGCGCGGACATGAAGCTGTTCCTCGAACTCGTCATCGAGGCGCTCCGCGCGACGCTCCTCATCCGGTACGCGGAAGAATTCCGCGAGAAGCTCAAGGCGGAGCATGGGGAGGACGAATATGCGGCGCTCCTCGCCTTCGCGAAAGGCGAAGGCGTCACGCCGAAGACGCTGCTCGCGTTCCTGAACGCATCCGAACGCATACGCTACGCGCCCATGCCGGAAATCCCGCTCGAGCTTGCCGTCCTCGAACTGTTCCCCGGATGAACGTGCTTCGGCTCGTCGGTCGCGTCGCGGTGCCGCTCCTCGCGGCCGCGGCCATCGCCGGCGCGTACTACTATGAGAATCCCGCGCCGTGCGCGACGCCCATCGCGTACAGCCTCGGCACGTTCGACACGCGCTTCGGGGAGAGCAAGGCGGACTTCCTCGCCGCCGTATCGGCGGCGGCTAAGCTCTGGGATGACGCCGCAGGCAGGCAGCTTTTCGCGTATGCGCCGGACGGCTCGCTCAAGATAAATCTCATATACGACACGCGGCAGCAGACGACGAACCTCGGGAAGACCATCTCCGAAGAGCAAGCCGCCTATGACGCGAAGAAGGCCGCGCTCGATGCGCAGAAAGCGTCCTATGACGCGGAGTTGAGCCAGTACGAAGCGCAGGTCTCGTACTGGAACGCGCAAGGCGGCGCGCCGAAGTCGGCCTACGACGCGCTTCAAGCCGAACGGCAGAAGCTCGACGGGGAACTCGCGAGCATAAATGCGAACGTGGATGCGCTGAATGCGCTTGCCGCGAACACGAACGTGCAGGTCGGCTCATACAACGCTACGGCCGGCACGGATTTCAACGAAGGGGAGTACATACGGGACAGCGCCGGGACGCGGATAAACGTGTATCAATTCGAGAGTCGCGCGAAGCTCGAGCGCGTGCTCGCGCACGAGCTCGGCCATGCGCTCGGACTCGAACACAACCAGGACCCGAACGCCATCATGTATGCGTACAACGAGGGCAGTGCGGAAAAGCTCACGGCCGCGGATATCGCGGAACTCAAGGCGCTTTGCAAGTTGAACTGAAACAGGCGGGCCGCGCATCTTTCGAAGCGCGGCCCATCAGAACGTACCTTTAAACAAGAGCATGAACAGGGCGAAGACCATCAGCAGTGCGCCGAAGTCGGCGCCCGCCCGTAGGAACTGGAGCATGTCCAGGTCCCCGAGCGAGAAATGCTGGAGACGGTCCAAGCTATCCGGAAACTTCACGCTCTTATAGATGGAATGTGCGACGACGAGCGTGAGCCCGAACGTCAGCAGGAATGCGGGCGTTTCCACGGCAACCTCTTGGTTCGGGTTCAGGGACAGCCTAGCGGATTCGCCCGATTCTGCAAGTAGCATTTTCCGCGCCGCCGTATGGTGTTACAGTGCGTTCGTTAGTGCGTACATTGGGGGGTCGTCTAATGGCAGGACAGCAGCCTTTGAAGCTGTGAATGAAGGTTCGATTCCTTCCCCCCCAGCCAAGTCGTGCTAGGTTATCCCGCACGAGACGCGTCGTTGGCAAGCGTTTTTACGAGCGGTTCGAAAGCGATACAATAGAGGTATGGATATACCCGAAAACATCATTAAAGAAATTGTTGAGTCAATAAATAATGGCGAGGTCGACAGCAACAAGCTTTCTGCATTGAGCAAATATGTAATAAGTAGCGCTCCTGTGGGTGAAGTTGACCCAGAATTTAAAGCGAAGGCTCTAATAGAGAATATAAGAACAGCTGTTCAGACAAAGGAATTCGGAGGGGTACATCTATTTTTGTCGAGAAGCCTAAACGATGAAGTTTTTGTTTTGGGAACATCAAACAAGGGCTTTTCAAGGAGCGTATTGGGTAAGGACAGTATTGCTCCTGGTAAAAATATCATTGGTAAAATGATAGCCAGTTTTGCCGAGAAGTTGAATGATAAAGCAATAAAATACGAACGGTACACAGCAACTAATAAGCTCGATAATTGGAGCAGGATGATCAAGACCTCTATAATTTTTGTCGATAAGACCGATCTCACTGCAACACAACTTGCCAAGACTCCATCTGCAAAAGATCTAGGGTTTGATGCAACTTCGATTTTCAAGGATGCCGTCAGAATTGAGCCCAAGACTGAATTAGGGAAGATCACCAGAGAAGAAGCCCAAAGAGAACTGTTGGCGAAGAATGTTGCTTAATTAGGCGTGCTATTATTTCCCAATGGGAATAGCCACTTTTATCGAAGAGACCTTGATGGACATCAGGCAAGGTCTTATGGAAGCAAATAAGAAATCAGGAAGCAATCTGTTCGTGATGATGATGCATGACAAGGTTGATTTTGACCTTGCGGTTGTGGTTAGTGAAAGACAGGAAGGTGAAAGTACAGGGAAGATTGGCATAGCCGCCGTTGCCTCAATCGGGGGAGCAAACTCAACCGAAAATCAAAGCGAAAAGACCACCAGGATTAAATTTGCAGTTAAGGTGGCATATAATAATTTTGGGTCGGCTCAAAATATATAACGCGCACGAGACGCGTTGTCCCAAAATTCATCCGCGAAGCCAAACGGACTAAGCGGGGATTGACCGACCACGGTTCCAGCCCGAGACGGCCAGCCAACTCACCTTCACTCTAGTATGCAGCTCCACTCAGACGCTCATAAGGAAACATACGATGCCCTTGCTGATGAATATGAGTCAAGGGTGGAAGATCTGATTCCGATTACTAGCGAAGCGATGGATTATTTCGCGTCATACCTTAAGCCCGGCGGCAGAGTGTTGGATATAGGATGTGCCGTGGGAATAGCCATGAGCATCTTGAATCAAAAAGGGTTCAAGACCACGGGCATAGAGATTTCACCTAAGATGGCAAGATTCGCGAAAGAAAGGAATCCTGACTCGGACGTCATCGTGGGAGACTTCACGCAAATGAGATTTGATGAAAAATTTGACGGAGCATTGGCTTTTGCGTTCATACACCTTTTTCCTAAAAAGGAAGTGGGCCAGATTTTCGTAAAGATTAAATCCATTCTCAATCCGGGCGGAGTCGCGCTGTTCAGCACGACCGTTTCGGCCGAGAGCAAGGAAGGTTGGTACGAAAAAGAGGATTTCAATAGAAAGAAAAAGCGCTTTCGGAAATATTGGATGGAGAAGGAACTGGAGAAAGCCTTAACCCAGGTAGGATTTAAGGTCTTAGGTGTCAAGAAATTCGTAGACCCAATCGGCAAAACCTGGATGGATTTTATCGTTCAGAACATATAAGAGCCCTTCGCTCAGTAGAGCGAGAGGCGATTCCTTTCCCAGCCAGCTCGCCTTGCGCGCAGACGGTCCCACTTCGCTCATCCCATGCGATTCTTATAACTGGCCGACCGGACTAAGATAAGAATATCGGAGAATGCTGGAGAAGAGGGAAAATGGAGATGGGGAAGAGGAAAGATAGGGAGATTTTAGAAAAGCAATGGGCATCACGTATCTAACGGTCGCACCGAACGGACGCGCGGAACTCGTCGTGCGTGGTCATTCGACCGATTTCGCACGCGGTTCGTTCGAGTCCATATAAAGGGGAAGAGCGCCGTGCCGTAGCCGTGCGCTCCTTTTCCTATCTGATCGTTTCGTGTCAGGCAGGCAGCTCGGCGATTTCACCGGCGAATTTGGTCTTCATGAATTCGATGAGGTCCAGGACATCGCTGTCGTTCCAGAGAATGGCAGTCTCAAGAGAGAAACACGCCATTGCGGTCCATCCCGTGATGCGGCTCCGGACGAAGTTGGCGACTCTGTCCGGATTGTCGCGCAGATCCCTAAGGAATAGCGGACGCGAGTCTGGTTTGGAGCCTTCTTTGCGCAGCGGTCCGTCCGGACCTGTGAGCCAGTTGAAGAACGGATTTTCAGACGAGGTATCGTTCGCAGTCATGCGTGCCTCCGCTCGCTAAATCATGCCGGCAGGTAGTGCCGGCGCCGGCAGCATAATCGCATTGGTACCTCAGGTAGTCAAGACGTCCCTTGCCGCTACTTGACTAATAAATCCTCCTATGCTACTGTAGCCATAACGAACGTGCTTGTGCCTGATACGAGGTGCGCGCGGCTTCCTTTTTACAATGGTCGTCGAAAGATGGCTAACGAAGCCGCCACAATTCTCCTTACGGATAGAGCAGTTCGATAAAAGAATCACCGCACCCGCGGTGTTTCTTTTATATATGAGGAGGGGCAAAGCCGCCGTCCGCGGCGGCTAGTGCAGGGTTTCCAGATTCCGCAAAGCCTCTTCCGCTTTTTCCGCATATTCCGGCTCGTCGAAGTCCTTGGCGGTGTCGATGATGTCCTCGAACATATCGCGCGCGTCGTTGATGAGGAATGCGTCGCGGAGCGCGCATGCCGTATCAAGGTGCGTCTTGAGCCGCTCTTCCATGTTTTTCGCATGCATGCGCTTGTCTATCTGCTGCCGCAGCCACCGATCCTTGAAGAGCCTCTTCTCTTCTTCGTTCTTCGAACTTTGAAGGACGTCAGCAAGCATCCGCCCCGTTATCTCGGGAACGTCGCTCGATGCCGGTTGCGCGCGCCATGACTCATTCATAGGGAAGTACGTTAATGCGCCAATAGTACCTCCTCCGGCGGGCAAGCGGAAGTCCGGCGCATGCCCGCGCTATGGAAACGGTGGCCGGCCTCACTTGCCGTTCAGGTATGGAGTAGTTTCCGCATGCCGGCCGTTCCTTTGAGCATATAAGCCTGCAGTTTTTGGGTTTCCAGCGAGCTAGCGTAAACGGATCCGGGCGTCCATCGACATCTTCAGAAAAGAGAGCTACTTTTGGCTCGGGAGTTCCCGCTCTCAAGCGGCCCCATAAACAGGAAGGAGGGTACCGCCTATGAAGACTCATAAGATATCGGTCGTGGACGGTCTTTGCGTGACGGTCGTGGTAAGCGCATGCGTGATCTTTACCCTGTCCGTCCGGCGGGCACAATGGGAACGGCAGCACGTCATCGCCGCTGTGACGATCTCTGGGCAGTCGTGGAACGTGATAGATAACGGCACACTCCGCGGACCGATGGGTATGCTCGTCCTCAAAGAGAACGGCAAGCTTGTCGAACGCGATTTCCCACTCTACACGCCCTACGCGGCGGACACGCCCGCCAGTCTCGAAGAGAGTAGAGTCTGGAAAAAGTACTTCGGCAAGGTGTGAGTCACTTATGTCTTCCGGCAGCCACCTTCCGTACAGGAAGATGGCTGCTTTCTTTTCCGCGCCGCGCTCTGCTATGTGCAGAACACGGACTCGCCGACGGCGGCACGGATAAGCGCTATCCGCACTGCGCGGACCGGCGCAGGCGAGCGAGGCGCTATACTCTACGCCATGGATACAGCCGCAAGCGGCCTTTCGTCGCGCGAAGCCGCTTTGCGGCTTCGCGCGAGCGCTTCGGACGCGCTTTCCGCGGCGCATCGCGCGCCCGGCATCCGCGCATTCTTCGCGCGCCTCGGGAATCCGCTCATACTCATCCTCCTCTTCGCCGCAGGCGTGTCCGGCTTCTTCGGCGACATCATCTCCGCATCCATCATCGTGGGCATCGTCTTCGTTTCGGCGGTGCTCGACTTCGCGAACTCGTATCGTTCGGAGCGCGCCGTTCAGCTTCTCATCTCCCGCATCCGCATCACCGCCACGGTCCGCAGGGACGGGAAGCCGAAAGAAGTGCCGTTCGCTGAAATCGTGCCGGGCGATGTCGTGGAGCTTTCCGCGGGCGACCTCGTTCCCGCGGACGGGAGCGTGCTCGAGGCTAAGGACTTCTTCATGAACGAATCGTCGCTCACCGGCGAGTCGTTCCCGCGCGAAGCGGTTTTGAAGGACGCCTGCTACCTCGGCGCGTCCGTCATCACCGGCACCGCGGCCATGCTCGTCGAACGGACGGGCAAGAAGACCAAGTACGGCGCCATCACCGCCGCGCTCGAAACCCGCAGCGCGCCGACCGAGTTCGACCGCGGCATCAAGGACTTCAGCATCCTCGTCATGCGCGCGACGCTTTCGCTCGTCATCGTCATCTTCGTCGTGAACGCGCTCGTGCGCCACGAACTCCTGCAGTCGCTCCTCTTCGCGGCCGCGCTCGCGGTGGGGCTCACGCCGGAACTTCTGCCGATGATAGTCACGCTCAACCTCACGAAAGGCTCGCTCGCGATGGCGAAGCGCGGCGTCATCGTGAAGCGCCTGTCCGCCATCCAGAATTTCGGCTCCATAGACATCCTGGCGACGGACAAGACCGGCACGCTCACGGAGGACCGCATCACGCTCGTGCGGACGGTGGACGCGGCGGGGAAGGACGATGACGAAGTGTTCCGACTCGCGTATCTCACGACCTTGTTCCATAGCCGCCTTGAGACGCCGCTCGATGCGGCCATCCGCGCGCACGGGAAGCCGGACGTCGCGGGCTACCGCAAGATGGATGAGATTCCTTTCGATTACGAACGCAAGCGCGATTCCGTCGTCGTCGCGAAAGGAGACGGCCGCATGCTCATCGCCAAGGGCGCGCCCGAAGAACTCCTGCATGACTGCGCGTACCTCGGCACCGTGCATACGCGTCTCACGGACGCGCTTCGCGCGAAAGCGTCAGAGGAATACGAGAAGCTTTCCGCGGACGGATTCCGCGTGCTCGCCGTCGCTTCGCAGGCGGTTCCGGAGAAGGAGCGGTACGAGAAGACGGACGAGAGCGAACTCGTGTTCGCCGGGTTCGCCGCGTTCCTCGACCCGGCGAAGAAGACCGCCAAGGCGACGCTCGCGCGCATGCGCGCGCACGGCATCACCGTGAAGATTCTCACGGGCGACAATGCCGCCGTGACGCAAAAGATAGCCGCGGACATCGGGCTCGAGGTCGCGGGCGTTCTCCACGGTTCGGACATCGAGCATCTTTCGCGCGAAGCGCTCGCGCATGCGGTCGAGACGCACACGGTGTTCGCGCGCCTCCTTCCGGACCAGAAGCGGCGCATCATCGAAGCGCTTCGCGCGAACGGCCATGTCGTCGGATACCTCGGGGACGGCGTGAACGACGCGCCTTCGCTTACGGCGGCGGACGTCGGCATTTCCGTGGAGAACGCGGTGGACGTCGCGCGCGAGGCGGCGGACCTCATTCTCCTCCGGAAGTCGCTCGCGGACCTCGTTGAAGGCGTCATCGAAGGACGGCGGACGTTCGCGAACACGCTCAAGTATCTCCTCATGAGCCTCTCCTCGAACTTCGGGAACATGTTTTCCATGGCGGGCGCATCCCTGGTGCTGCCGTTCCTGCCGATGCAGTCCACGCAGATCCTGCTCGGCAACCTGCTCTACGACACGTCGCAGACGGCCATACCGCTCGACACCGTCGACCCCGCGGATACGCTCCGTCCGCGCAAGATAAGCACCGCGTTCCTCCGGCGCTTCATGATCTACTTCGGGCTGCTGTCTTCCGTCTTCGATTTCGCGACGTTCTTCCTGCTCGTCCTCGCGTTCCACCTTTCCGGCTCCGGTTTCCAGACTGGCTGGTTCCTCGAATCCATCGCGACGCAAACGTTCGTGGTGTACATCATCCGTACGCGCACCGTGCCGTTCTTCGGAAGCAGGCCGGCGAGCGTGCTCGTCGCGAGCACGCTCGGCGTCGTGGTGCTCGCGTGGGGAATCGTCTGGAGCCCGTTCGCGCATCTCTTCTCGTTCATTCCGCTTTCGGGCGGCATCGCCGCGGCGATGCTCTGCATCACCGTCCTCTATCTCGCGAGCGTGGAGTTCGCCAAGCGCTTCTTCTACGCCCGCTGGAGCGCGGACGCGGCATAATCCCCGCGTCCATCGCTTTGCTATACTTCGCTCATGTATAACCACGCGCCGGAGGGATATGTCTGTCCGCTCTGTCAGATCGCGAGAGGCGAGCCGACCGACCGCGGCGACCAGAAGCCGGACGTGCTGTTCCGGAACGGGTTCCTGACCGCGTTTGTCGCGGGCAAGTGGTGGCGTTCGAACCCGGGGCACGTCATCATCATCCCGAACGCGCACATCGAGAACCTCTACGACATGCCGGAAGATACCGGGCACGCGCTGTTCGACGCTTCGAAAGAAGTCGTGCTCGCGGAGAAGGCCGCATACGGGTGCGACGGCACGTCCACGCGCCAGCATAACGAGCCGGCGGGGAACCAGGACGTGTGGCACTTCCACCTGCATGTCTTTCCGCGCTACGCGGGGGACGACCTCTATCTCCGCCACGAAGAGACGTACTGGCCGAGCGCCGAAGAGAAGCGTCCGTATGCGGAGAAGCTGAAGCACTATTTCGCGGAAAAGGCAGGGCGGGCGTAATGCACAGCCGACGCGCGGCCGCCCTCTTGCGGGGCTATACTTAGCACTGTGTAGTGCGCAGTGCCAGATTAGCGGATAACGCATAGCTCCATGACTGATAGCACCGTTTTCATCGCCCAGATGATGGGCCCGATCCTGTTCGCCGTCGGCATCGGCGTTCTCGTGAGCAAGGACTACTACCTGGACGTGTATCGCAACCTGAAGAACGAGACGCTCGCCGTGCTGACCGCGGGCATCATCGCCACCGCGGCGGGCATCGTGCTGGTGCTGAACCACAACACGTGGATGACGCTTCCGGAAATGCTCGTCAGCCTGTTCGGCTGGATTGTGCTCATCAAAGGCCTGGTACTGCTCGTCTTTCCGAAGGCGATGGAACGGGTCGGCGCGAATTTCGCCAAGGCAGGCTACATGAATGCTTGCGGCGTGGTCGTGCTCGTGGTCGGCGCGTATCTCACCTGGTTCGCGTACCTCGTAGGGTAGCGCGTGCGCACGCATGCCGCCGGCCCCAAAGGGGCCGGCGGCATGCGTGCGGATAACCGCGCGAAGCGCCTCGCGGGCGTAGTAGACTTAGCTGGTGCCTTCAGTGCCTGAAAGCCATCGGACGAAGGCGGCGTGCGGTCGGAAAGACCGCACGCCGCCGGAGCAGGTTTTCAGGGGCACTCTATAGGCATCCTTTCCCTATGACCAGAAGCACGCGCATCGCGCGGGAGTCGCTCGTCGACGTACTGTTCGTCGCGTTCATGCTGGTGCTCATCCCGTTCGTCGGCGACGAATACCTACTTACCGTCATCTTCGCCTGCATCATCGCGCTCGCGTTCATCGTACGGCGCGCGCGGCATGATCTCGCGGCGTTCGTCGCGGGGCTCGCGCTCATGACGGCCGCGGAGTACCTGTTCGTCTCCACCGGCGTGGAAACCTTCACGCACCACACGCTCTTCGGACTCATGCCGCTGTGGCTGCCGCTCCTGTGGGCGTACGGTTTCGTCGTCATCAAGCGCATCCTGCACGCGCTCGATGCGCATGCGTAAGATAAGGACATTTTCCTATGAAAATCATCGACCTTTCGCTTCCCATCTACACGGGCATGCCGGTATATTCGGGCGACCCGGAGGCGAAGATAACGCTCATACAGAACCTTGCGGAGAACGGCTGGAACATGCGCCGCCTAGAGATGAACGGCCACGACGGCACGCATGTGAACGCGCAAAGCCACGCGGTGGAAGACGGGAAGTCCCTGGATGACTATCCGCTCGAACGCTTTGCGGGCAAGGCGCGCATCTACAAGCGGGGAACGCCGATGGACTCTTCCTATGGCTACGTATTCCGCGACCACAATATCGAGCAGGCGGACTCTGATGCGATACGCAAGGAGAAGCCGCGCTTCGTGGCGCTTGCAGCCGAGTTCGAATTTCACACGGAGGTGGAGCGCGAGCTCCTCAAGGAGGACTTCGTCCTTTTCGAACGTCTCGCGAACACGAAGGAGTTGCCGGACGAGTTCCATTTCTACGGCATGCCGCTTAGGATTCGCGACGGCGACGGCTCTCCCGTCCGCGCGTTCGCGGTCGTGGAGTAGACCATTTCAAAACCGGCTCGGAGTGCGCGGTTCGAAAGCGAGCTCTCTTCAGGCTTCCGAACCGTGCACCTCTCGCCGAGATTCTCAAGGAGCGAAGCCGCTATCCACCGTCCCGGTTGACGTTATCGCGTGCATGACTATACTGGAACTTTAATGGCTGCCGGTAAGAGACCTCTCCCCAAAAAGCGCGGGGATATTTTTTTGCCCGGCGAAAGGATGACGCTGTCGCTCGCGGACGGCACCACGGTGGAGGGCAGCTCGTTCGGCGCGCCCGTGTCCGTGTCCGCCGAGGTGGTCTTCAACACCGGCATGGTGGGATACGTCGAGAGCCTCTCGGACCCTTCGTACGCGGGACAGATACTCGTGCTCACGTATCCCTTGGTCGGCAACTACGGCGTGCCGAGTCCGGAGTCCTTCGAATCGAAGAAGATACATGCGGCGGGGCTCGTGGTCGCCGAGTACGTGGACGAATATTCGAATCACACAGCCGTGGAATCCCTTTCCGCATGGCTTACGCGCGAAGGCATTCCTGCGATGTCCGGCGTGGACACGCGTGCGCTCACGAAGATTCTCCGTGAACACGGAGTGATGGAGGGCAGGCTCAACCATTCTCGCGCAAAACGCGAGAATGTCTTTTCTACGAGCGATAATTTCGTCGCGAAGGTGAGTCCCGAAGAACGGACGGTCGAAGGCGAGGGCGACGTGACCATCCTTGCGGTGGATTGCGGCATGAAAGAGAACATCGTGCGCTCGCTTCGCGCGCGCGGCGCGCGCGTCATCCGCGTTCCGTGGGATTACGACTTCTCCGGAGAGGCTTACGACGGCGTGCTGCTCTCGAACGGTCCCGGCGACCCGATGACCTGCGCGGCGACCGTGGCGAACGTGCGCAAGGCGTTCGAAGCGGACGCGCCGATGCTCGGCATCTGCCTCGGCACGCAGATGATGGCGCTCGCCGCGGGAGCCAAAACGTACAAGCTCAAGTACGGGCATCGCGCGCAGAACCAGCCGTGCGCCCTTTCCGGAACCGAGCGCTGCTTCATCACGTCGCAGAATCACGGGTATGCGGTGGATGCGAAGACGCTTCCGAAAGATTGGGAGGTATGGTTCGCGAACGCGAACGACGGGAGCGTGGAGGGAATCCGGCACAAGACGAAACCGTTTCGTGCCGTGCAGTTCCATCCGGAAGCCGCGCCGGGGCCCACCGACACCGCGTGGGTCTTCGACGAGTTCCTGGCGTCGGTGCGGAAGCGCAAAAAAGCATCATGAAAAAGCCTCGCAAAGTACTCATACTCGGTTCGGGAGGCCTGAAGATAGGCCAGGCCGGCGAATTCGATTACTCGGGTTCGCAAGCCATCAAGGCGCTTCAGGAGGAAGGCGTCCGCGTCGTGCTCATGAACCCGAACATCGCCACGGTGCAGACGGACCGGGGATTCGCGGACGCCGTCTACTTCCTGCCGCTTACGCTTCAATTCGCGACGGAGGTCATCGCGAAAGAAAAACCGGACGGCATACTGCTCGGCTTCGGCGGACAGACGGGACTGAATCTCGGGCTTGAACTTTTTGATACGGGCGTCCTGAAGAAATACGGCGTGCGCGTGCTCGGCACGCCGGTTGCGACCATCCGCGATACGGAAGACCGCGACCTGTTCGTGAAGCGGCTCGCGGAGGTAGGAGTGGAAACGGCGCGAAGCGTCGCGGTGACGAACGTGCGCGCCGCGGCGAAAGCCGCGGCGAAGCTCGGGTATCCGGTCATGGTGCGCTCGGCGTTCGCGCTCGGCGGCGAAGGTTCCGGAGTCGTGCGGACGGAAGCGGAACTCACGGAAAAGCTGTCCGAGGTATTCCACACGGTGCCGCAGGTGCTCGTCGAAGAGTATCTCGGCGGATGGAAGGAGGTCGAATACGAGGTCGTGCGCGACCGCGCGGATAACTGCATCACGGTCTGCAACATGGAGAACTTGGACCCGATGGGCATCCATACGGGAGAGAGCATCGTCGTCGCGCCGTCGCAGACGCTCACGAACGAGGAGTACCACCGGCTCCGCGAGATAGCCATCCGCACCATACGGCACTTGGGCGTCGTCGGGGAATGCAATATCCAATACGCGCTCAATCCGGAGACGGGAGCGTACCGCGTCATCGAGGTGAACGCGCGGCTCTCGCGCTCCTCCGCGCTTGCGTCGAAGGCCACGGGCTATCCGCTCGCCTTCGTCGCCGCGAAGCTCGCGCTCGGCGCGACGCTTCCGGAGCTCGCGAACGCGGTCACGAAGACGACGACGGCGTGTTTCGAGCCCGCGCTCGACTACCTCGTAATCAAGATGCCGCGCTGGGACCTGACCAAGTTCGAGAACGCGACGAACCGGATAGGCACGGAGATGAAGAGCGTCGGCGAAGTCATGGCCGTCGGGCGTTCGTTCGAAGAAGCGTTCCAGAAGGGGCTCCGCATGCTCGCGGTCGGGGCGGACGGATTCGTCGCGCACCGAAGCGGCAATTTCAAGATTCCCGACTATCTTTCCGAGATACGCGAGGCGACGACGACGCGCGTGTTCGCGCTCGCGGAAGCGCTCCATGCGGGCGTGTCCGCCGAAAAGATTCACGAGCTTTCCGGCATCGACCGCTGGTTCCTCTCCCGTCTCGAGAACATCGTGCGCATCGAACGCGCGTTCTCGAAAGGGAAGAAACCGCCGGCGGCGCTCGTCCGGCGCGCGAAGCGCGCCGGGTTCTCCGACGCGCAGATAGGCGTACTCACGGGCGCGTCCGAGGATGCGGTGCGCGAGGCGCGCCGGAAGGCAGGCATCCTTCCCGTGGTGAAGCAGATAGATACGCTCGCCGGAGAATTTCCCGCGAAGACGAACTATCTGTACGTGACGTACAACGGCACGGAGCACGACATCAAGGCGAAGCAGAAGGGGACCGTCGTGCTCGGAAGCGGACCGTACTGCATCGGCTCCTCCGTGGAATTCGACTGGGCGGGCGTGCAGGCGCTGCGGACGCTTAAGGCGGCGGGCCGCGAAACCGTGATGGTGAACTACAATCCGGAGACGGTTTCCACGGACTACGACCTTCCCGACCGGCTCTACTTCGAGGAGCTCTCGCTCGAGCGCGTGCTCGACATCGTCGAGTTCGAACAGGCGGCGGGCGTCGTGGTGTCCACCGGCGGACAGATACCGAACAACCTCGCGCTCAAGCTGCACGCGCGGAAGGTGAACGTGCTCGGCACCTCGCCCGAAGACATCGACCGCGCCGAAGACCGCCACGTCTTTTCCGCGCTCCTCGACAAGCTCGGCGTCGACCAGCCCGCGTGGGCGGAGCTCACGACGCGCAAGGACGCGGCGAAGGCCGCGAAGCGGCTCGGGTATCCGGTGCTCGTCCGCCCTTCGTACGTCCTTTCCGGCGCGGCCATGGCGGTGGCGTTCGACGAGCCTGCGCTCATGAAATTCCTCGAGCGCGCGGTCAACGTCTCGAGCGACCACCCCATCGTCATGTCGAAATTCATCGAGAACGCGCGCGAGATAGAGATTGACGGCGTCGCGAAAGGCG
Source organism: Patescibacteria group bacterium (assembly GCA_018969385.1). Classification (GTDB taxonomy): domain Bacteria; phylum Patescibacteriota; class Minisyncoccia; order Phycocordibacterales; family Phycocordibacteraceae; genus C7867-001. Next base: position 30,452 of record JAGWYL010000001.1, on the reverse strand, counting down.
GGAAGCTCGTCATCTACGCGATGAGCGAGCATGTGGAGAACGCCGGGACGCATTCGGGCGACGCCACCGTCGTCCTGCCGCCCCAGCGCACGTACCTTGAGACGGTCCGGCGCGCGAAGCGCATCGCGAAGGCCATCGTGCGCGAGCTTTCGATAACGGGCCCGTTCAATATCCAGTTCCTCGCGAAGGACAACAATATCCAGGTCATCGAATGCAACGTGCGCGCGTCGCGCTCGTTCCCGTTCGTCTCCAAAGTCACCGGCCATAATTTCATCGAGCTTGCCGTGAAGGCGATGCTCGGCGGGGACGTTTCGGGGGAGTATCGCACGCTCGACCTCGACTACGTCGCCGTGAAGTCGCCGCAGTTCTCCTACAGCCGCATCAAGGGCGCGGACCCGCTCCTCTACGTGGAGATGGCTTCCACCGGCGAAGTCGCCGCGTTCGGCGACTCGTACCATGAGGCGCTCCTCAAATCCATGCTCTCCGCCGGATTCCGCCTGCCGAAGAAGAACGTGTTCGTCGCGCTCGGCGGGGAAGAGAACAAAGTGAAGCTCCTGCCCTCCCTGCGCACGCTCGCGGAACTCGGCTTCAAGCTGTACGGGACGGACGGGACGACGAAGTTCCTGCTTGAGAACGGCATCCGTGCGACAACCGTGCATAAGATACACACGGGCAAGCTGCCGAACGTGCTCACGCTTCTCGATTCGGATGTCGTCGACCTCATCATCAACATTCCCGCGCGGACGCTCGCGCGCAAGAATCATGCGGACCCCGCGCTCCGGAAGCTCCATGACGGATACATGATACGCAGGCGCGCCGTCGACAACGGCATCCCGCTCCTCACGAACCGCCAGCTCGCGGAGGCGTTCGTCACCGCGCTTGCGGAAATCCAGGACGGCGGCCTCAAGGCGAAGCCGTGGAACGAGTATCTGGCGCAAGGGTAGTGGTATAGTGTGCGCATGAACTGGCACGAACTGGATGCGGAAGTGCGGGAACTCTCCGGGAAGCTCACGGAGCGTCCGGACGCGATCGTCGCCATCGTACGCGGAGGACTCGTTCCCGCGAGGCTCCTCGCGACGCTCCTTGGCGTCGCGGAACTGTACTGCCTCACGGTCGTAAAGGACGGAGACGGACGCGCCCTCACCACGGACATAACCGCCAATCTCGAAGGGAAGTCAGTGCTCCTCGTCGAAGATGCCGTCGAGAGCGGAAAGAGCCTCGCCGCCGCCGAGTACTATCTCGAAGACCGAGGCGCAAGCGTGACGACCGCCTGCCTCTATGCGCGCGCCGGAGCGAAGCACGTTCCTGACCACTACCTGAAGACGGTGGATGCGATTCCCGAATTTCCCTGGGAGCGCGTTTGACTAACACAATTTTAGTGCTATTCTAATTCCGGGTGTAAGCCCGGACAAACGAAACGGCTAGGAGGCCGCTCATGCATAACAGGTATGGAACGGTTCGCGATGACATGCAATGGCTGTATCGCGGACGAATCGCCGGATGGGCACTCGCCCTGATGGTCCTCTGCTTCGCGCCCGTGTTCTGGGCCGTCTGGCACACGCCGATAACGCACATCGGCCCTCGTCCGCAGGCGCAAGCGCCTGCGACCAAGGCGGAGATATCCGCGCTGCTCGCGAAGGTCGAGAAGGAGTTCAAAGCTCCGGTCGGCTCCGCGGCGGGATATTTCCGCATCGCCGATGACGTGCTCAAGCTGCGGCAGCTCGCGAGCGGTTACGTGCTCGCGCACGGCCGCGATGCGATGGTCGACGGGCATATGCTCGAGGCCATGGACATCGAGACGGGCGCGCCGCTCATCACGCTGCAGAAGCGTTACATCGACGCGAGCAGCACGGCTGAGTGGATCCGAGCGCGCGACGCGTACTCGGCGCTCGTGAAAGCGCGGGACGGATACAATGTGGGAGACTTCACGGACTCGCTCCGGTGGCTTTTCATCTCGTATCTCGCGTCGACGTTCGTCGCGCTCCTCCTCTACTTCCCGGCAGCTCTCACGTATGCGGGCCGGCGGGTGTGGCTTGAGGGCGAGCTCGTCATCATTGCCGCGTTCCTCTGGCCGATAGCCATCTTCGGCTATCCGGCGGAGTTCGTCGTCGACCAGACGAGACGCGCGAAGCGCCGCATCGGGATGCTCGTGTCGTTCATCCTGTCCTTCGTGCCGATGACGGCTTTGGCCAAGACGGCAAGCGGCGCTCACGGGCACGAGGATGCGGGAGGCGGCGCCGCGAATACCATCGTCCTCGACGGGATTCCGCTGCCGAAGCTTTCTTTCGCGGCGGATGTGTTCTCGGCGAAGTTAAACAGTAACGGCACGCTCCTGCATGACGGCGCTACCGCGACCTGGAGCGTCCGCGCGGCGTTCCAAGGCGGCGTGTCGTTCACGTGGGGCGGCACGCGTCAGTTCTCGGGCTATAAGACGGACGAGAACGACTATGACGTCGCCGTTTCCGGCACGCGTATCGGGCTCGGGCGGGCGTGGACGTTCGGCACGAGCATCTACGACATCCGTCCGCTCGGCTCGTCGCGCGGCGGCGACTTCATCGCGCCGCACGTCGGGTTCGAAACCGGCATCGGGCATGGCTTCCGTCTTTTCGTGCGCGGCGAGTATGACGCGCACACGGCGGACGCAAGGAAGAGCGGCCATGTGCTTCAGGCCGGTCTCGCCCATCCGTGGGCGCTCGGTTCGGGCATCACGCTCGATACCGCAGTCTCCGCGCTCGAAGCGGGCGGCCCGTTCCACCAGGAAGAGGGATGGTCGCTTCGCGGTGACGTCTCGCTTTCCGTGCCGATAGCGCAGCATCTTTCCGGCGTCATTGCCGCGAAGATGTTCGCGCCCATCGTTCGGGCGCGCGACCGCAGGCCGGACGCCGCACTGAGCATCGGCCTCCGGTATGCGTTTAACTGACCTGCCGCGTGCGGCAGGTCACAAGGGGAGGGATTCGCTTCGGCGGCCCTCCCTTTTTTGTTATTCACACCATCTTTCGCCCCTGGGCGGTTATACTGGCTGCATTGGATATCGAACGCCTGCCGCGTCCGATTTTCATTTTTCTACCCTGATGGCAAGATTCATCGTCCTAGCGCTCACCGCTCTTGTGGCCCTTGCCGGGCTCTACGTGTACGTGCACACCTATGCGGTGGTTCCGGGCTATGGCGCGGCCGCTCCGGCAAGTCAGGGGGCGTCCGCGGTCGCTGCGATACCTGCTTCAGGCAGTCCGGCGCTCATCGAGACAAGCATCGGCGAGGGCGCGACCGCGCTCGGACTTTCGCTCACGCCGCTCGCGCTCGTTTCCGACACGCGCTGCCCGCTTGGCGGTACCTGCATCGCTCCGGGTTTCGTGCGCGTCGAGACGCGCGTCGGAGCGGATGCGAACGGCGCCGCCTACGTCTTCACGTCCTGGACGCCGGAGACGATTGCCGGGCGCATCGTGACCCTCACCGGCGTCGCTCCCGTGCGTGAGACCGGAAAGGAGATTCCTGCGGACGCATACCGTTTCACCTTCCGTGTCGAGTACGCGGGTGGGTAGGGTCGCGAATCTCCGCTTCATGCGTGTACAATGAAGGCGATGAGTCCGCTTGAAGAGCGCGAGTGGCGCAGGACCGGCTGGATGCTCGGCGGTGCCGTGCTCGCGGCATTCATGCTTTTTGTCAGCGTCTTCATGTATCAGGCGTTCTACGCGCCTGCCGGCGTTCCCGGCATCGAAGAGACGTTCGCAGTGCCTGCGGGCAGCACCTTCGACGAGGTGGCTATGTCGCTTGTGAACCGCGGCTTCGTATCGAGCACGTGGGAGTTCCGCTTGGCGTTCTCACTGGTCGGCGGAAGCGATATCGCGCCGGGCGGCTACACGCTTTCGCACGGGACGAACGTGTTCGGCATCGCGAGCACCCTCAAGGAAGCGCCCTCGTCCATCTGGGTGACGATTCCCGAAGGATATCGGAAGGAGCAGGTGGCGGATGTCCTCGCGCAGGCGCTCGGGTGGACCGACGCGCAGAAGACGGAGTGGCTCACGGTGGACACCGCATCTCCCGCCGAGGACCGCGAAGGCGTGTACTATCCAGACACGTACCTTTTGCCGCGTAGCGGCACGCCGGCCGATGTGACGAAGCGCATCGTGGCGCATTCCTCCCAGGTGTTCGCGCCATACGAAGCGGAAGCCGCGGCGAAAGGCGAAAAGTGGACCGCAGTACTTACGATGGCGTCGCTCCTTGAGCGTGAGGGTCAGATGCAAGATTTCCCGACCATTGCAGGCATCCTCTGGAACAGGCTCGACGCAGGCATGCGGCTGCAGGTGGACGCCACGGTGCAATACGCGGTGGGGAACGAGGGAAACGGCTGGTGGCCCACAGTGAAGCCCGCCGACCTCAAGGCCGCTTCGCCGTACAACACGTACCTCCATGCGGGCCTGCCGCCCGCGCCGATAGCGAATCCGGATCTCGCCGCCATCAAGGCCGCGCTCGAACCCGCGACCACCACCTGCCTCTACTATCTCCACGACAACAGAGGCGTCATGCATTGCGCGGCGACCTACGCCGAGCATCTCGCGTACATCAGGCGCTACCTGAAGTAGCGCGCGGGCATGCTAGAACGCTCGGTTTCGCGTAACTTCGCGTACGTGGATGGCCGCGGTCACGCGCGCTCCTCGTTTCAGTCCGCGAGTGTTCCCGAAGCTTCGAGCGAGGGAGCGCGCAATGCGAAACCGAGTGCGCGGGTGTGCTAGATTGGAGCGATGGCGAGGAAAGTATCGGTTCTGCCGGTGCTTCGCGTGTATTCGAAGCATACGGCCCGTTATCCTGTCGCCGCGCTCTTGGCGGTGTCGTTCGCGGTGCTCGCGAAAGTCATCGACGTCATCGTTCCGCTCTACTACAAGCGCTTCTTCGACCTCGTAGCCACTTCCGTCCCGGGACCCGCCGCTGCATCCGCGCTCGTTTCCGTCCTGGTGGTCATCTTCCTGCTGCTCCTCTCGCGCATGCTTTCGCGCCGCGTGAACACGTTCGCGACGATATGGCTCGAGCCGCGCGTCATGCGCGACCTCGCGCAGACGTGCTTCTCCTACCTCATCGACCACTCCTACTCCTTCTTCGCGAACAGCTTCACGGGCTCCCTGGTGCGGCGTCTGAACCGGCTTTCCCGTTCCTATGAAGACGTCCTCGATCGCTTCCTCTTCGATATCATCCCGCTCGTCGTCACGCTGCTCGGCATCATCGTCGTGCTCTTCTTGCGTAACGCGTGGCTCGGCGTCATCTTCCTCATCTGGACCTTCCTCGTGCTGGGGCTCCAGCTCGCCATCGCGCGCATAAACTTCCGGAACAATCTCCTCTCTTCGGAAAAGGATTCCGAAGCGACCGGCGTCCTCTCCGACTCGCTCGCGAACGACATGACGGTCAAGATATTCACCGGGGAAGCGCATGAGCGCGGACTCTACGCCGCGGTGTCCGAGGCGCTCTCGAACCTGCGCTACAAGAGCTGGCTGTTCGGCTCTTACGTGGACGCGGTGCAGTCCGTGCTGATGATAGGCATCGAGTTCGTGCTCATGTACGCCGGTATCGTCCTCTGGAGGGACGGCGCGCTCACCATCGGCGACTTCGCGCTCATCCAGGCGTACCTCATCGCGGCCATCGAGCAGCTGTGGAATTTCGGCAACATCATCCGCAGGCTCTATGAAGCGTTCGCGGACTCGACGGAGATGGTAGACATCCTCGACCTCCCGCACGAGATACAGGACCGGCTGCATGCGGGAACGCTTGCGGTCGCGCAGGGCGGCATCGAATTCAAGAGCGTCGATTTCAATTTCAGCGAGACGCGCAGCGTGCTCAAGGACTTCAACCTCTCCATCAAGGGGAAGGAGAAAGTCGCGCTCGTGGGTCCTTCCGGCGCGGGAAAGACCACCATCACCAAACTCCTGTTCCGTTTCCATGACGTCACGGCGGGCGGCATCTTCATAGACGGACAGAACATAGCTTCCGTCACGCAGGAGAGCCTGCGCTGGAACATGGCGCTCGTCCCGCAGGAGCCTATCCTTTTCCATCGGACGCTCATGGAAAACATCCGCTACGGACGGCGCGACGCCACCGACGAGGAGGTGAGGGGTGCGGCGAAACAAGCGCACTGCGAAGAGTTCATCGCGAACACGCCGTACGGATACGAGACGTACGTCGGCGAGCGCGGCATAAAGCTCTCCGGCGGCGAGCGCCAGCGCATCGCCATCGCCCGCGCCATCCTCAAGGACGCGCCCATACTCGTCCTCGACGAGGCGACCTCCTCCCTCGATTCGGAGTCCGAAGCGCTCATCCAGGACGCGCTCACGCGGCTCATGGAAGGAAAGACGGTCATCGCCATCGCGCACCGGCTCTCAACCGTGATGCGCATGGACCGCATCATCGTCATCGAAGGCGGGAAGGTGGTGACGAGCGGCACGCACGACGAGCTTCTCCGCCATGAAGGCGGCCTCTATAAGAAATTGTGGGAAATCCAGGCGGGCGGATTCATCACGGGAGACGGCGCGTGAGTGCGCGGCGCGCGCGCTTTCATAGCCGCGCCGACCTGGCGTTATGCTCGCTTATATCGTATAGTAGCGACGACGGCCGTGCGGCCATTTTATTTTATGGAAATCAGGAACATAGCCATCATCGCCCACGTCGACCACGGAAAGACGACGCTTACCGACGCCATACTGAAGCAGTGCGGCGTGGAGGCTGCGTCCATGGATTCGAACAAGCTCGAACAGGAGCGCGGCATCACCATATACGCGAAAAACGCGTCGGTGGAATACAAGGGCACGAAGATAAATATCGTGGACACGCCGGGTCACGCGGATTTCGGCTCGGAAGTGGAGCGCGTCCTGCGCTCCATCGACGACGTGCTCCTCATCGTGGACGCCGCCGAGGGTCCGATGCCGCAGACGCGGTTCGTGCTCAAGAAGTCGCTCGAACTCGGCTTCAAGCCCATCGTCGTCATCAACAAGATAGACAAGCCGGCCGCGGACGCGGACCGCTGTCATGAACAGGTGCTCGAGCTCTTCCTCGAGCTCGGCGCGTCGGACGAGCAGTCCGACTTCCCGGTGGTGTACGCCGTGGGACGGGACGGCGTGGCGGCGCGGACGCTTGCCGACATGCCGAGCCAGGGCGGGGAATCGCGCGACCTTTCGCCCCTGCTCGACATGATCCTCGAGAAGGTCGAGCCAGCGAACGAGGGGCACGACGCCCTCGGCGCGCTCATGCTGCAGCCGTTCAATCTCGCCTATGACAACTTCATGGGCCGTCTTGCCGTGGGGCGCCTGTACGAAGGGACGGTGCGGCCGAACCAGAACGTCTTCATCAAGAAGCCGGACGGCACGACGCGCACCGGACGCACCACCAAGGTGTTCACCTTCAAGGGGCTTACGCGCGTGGAGACGGACGCGGCATCGGCGGGCGACATCGCGCTCATCGCGGGCTTGCCGGAAATCTTCATCGGCGAGACGGTGACGACGGACGAGCAGGCGGCGCCCCTGCCCGCCATCGCCGTCGACGAGCCGACCATCGTCCTCAACTTTCTCGTGAACAATTCGCCGTTCGCCGGGCGCGAAGGGAAGTTCGTCACTTCGCGCCAGATACGCGACCGCCTCGAGAAGGAACTTGAGGTGAATGTGGGGCTCAAGGTGGATTTCTCGCAGGCGGACGCATTCGCCGTGTCCGGTCGCGGCGAATTGCATATCGCGGTCCTGCTCGAGAACATGCGCCGCGAAGGCTATGAGCTCCAGGTCTCGCAGCCGCACGTCATCTTCCACGAGGAGAACGGCGTGAAGATGGAACCGTTCGAAGAGGTCACCATCGATACTCCGAGCGAATTCCAGGGCGCCATCATCGAGAAGCTCGGACTGCGCGCATTCATCCTGCAGAACCTCACGCAGCACGCGGACCAGGTGCGGCTCACGCTCAAGGGTCCCACGCGCGGCCTGCTCGGGTATCGCAATCAGTTCGTCATCGATACGCGCGGCGAAGGCATCCTCGCTTCGCGCTTCATCGGCTTCGAGCCGTACGCGGGCGAAATCAGGAAGCGGCAGGTCGGCTCGATGATTTCCATGGCGAGCGGGAAGGCGCTCGGCTATTCGCTCTGGACGCTTCAGGAGCGCGGCGTGCTCTACATCACGCCCGCCACCGAAGTCTATGAAGGCATGGTCATCGGCAACACGTCGAAGGGCGAAGAGATGACGGTGAATCCGACGAAGGGCAAGAACCAGTCCAACGTCCGCTCGAGCGGCATGGACGAAGCCATCGTGCTCTTCCCGGCGTACGAACTCTCCATCGAGCGCGGCCTTGAGACCATGTCCGACGACGAATACCTCGAGGTAACGCCGCAGAACGTGCGGCTCCGCAAGATTTACCGTTCGGAAAACGAACGCGCGAAAGCGCGCCGGGCAGACTGACCTATGGCCAAGACGCTGTCGCGCACGGAATTCGGGAATCCGGTACTGCGCATGAAAGCGCGGAGCGTCACGCAGGCTTTCCTCAAAACGCCGCAGTTCAAGGCGCTCGAGAAGGCGATGCTGCGCACGATGCGAAGCGCGGACGGCGTGGGACTCGCGGCGCCGCAGATAGGACTTCCCGTACGCATCGCCGTCATGGAGCTCCATCCCGCGAAGAAAGGCGGAAGGAAGAAGGGGCCGCTCACCCTGGTGAACCCGCGCATCATTTCATACTCGAAGGAGCGGAAGAACGATTGGGAAGGCTGCTTATCCTGCCGCGGCATCCGCGGGCTCGTTCCGCGCGCGAAGGATATCATCGTGGCGTACACGGATACGTCCGGAAAGAAAAGAACGGAAAAGGCGTCCGGCCTCTGGGCTCGCATCTTTCAGCACGAGATAGACCACCTTGACGGCACGGTCTACGTGGACCGCATGCCGGACATGCGCCACCTCATGACCACGCGTGAATACAAGAAGCGCATCTTGAAGCTCTAGGCGGCCCACCGTCCGCCGCGCTGCCTCCGCGTCCATATTCTTATCATCGTCCGGTCGGCCGCGGATAAGAATATGCCCGACGCAAAAGCGGCATCAGCATCGGCATCAGGTCATTCGAACTCCGTAGTGCCGGGCGGCTTGTCCGTGGGGTCGAAGAATACGCGCACGATGGACTCGTGCTGGATGAGCGATTGCTGAATCTCATTCTCCGCCTGTTCCGAAAGATGGACGCCGGATGCGGTCATGAAGTCGAGGGTGCGTATCGCGCGTACCGCGATGGCGCCGCCGTAGACGCGGGCGTCGCCCTTGACCCCGACCGTATGGACGCCGAGGTACGCGACCACGGTCTGCGCGACATCCGCAAGCTCCGGATGCCGCTTGAATATCTCGCGGACGCGCGCGTCCGCGAAGCGGACGACTTCGAGCGCTTGCGCGGTTACCGGCGTGCCGACGACGCGGACGAAGAGCCCGGGTCCCGGAAACGGCTCGCGCTTGAAGACCGTCTCCGGAAGCTCGAGGCGCTTCGCGAGCGCGCGCACTTCGTACTTGAAGAGGGAACCGAACGGATGGAGCTGGATGAGCCCGTCCATCGTGAGGCCGACGTTATGGTGCGACTTTATGACCGCGCCGCCGGTGGCGCCGGACTCTATGAGGTCCGGCGCGAGCGTTCCCTGAAGCACGTAGGACGCGCCGAACTTCTTCGCCTCGCGGATGAAGATGGACGTGTAGACGCGCTTGAATGCGGCGCGCTTCTCTTCAGCGTTGATGGTCTTACCGAGCGCGCGCAGGAACTCTTCCCGCGCGTCTATGACCTTGAGCGTGACCCCGGCCGCTTTCGCGTGTCTCTTGATTTCCGCCAACTCATTCTCGCGCAGGTTCCCGCCGTCTATGGCGATGCCGAGGAGCCGCTTCCTTAGGACCGGCGCGAGCGCTGCGCCGAGCGTGGTGGAATCCACGCCGCCCGACATGCCGAAGATGACTTTCTTCGCGCCTACCTCACGGACGATGTCCGCCTGAATCGAGGAGATGAGGTCCTCCGGCTTCCAGTCCCGGCTTAGGCGGGTGGCGGCAATGAAGTTCTTGAGCATCGTCTTGCCGTACTTCGTGTGCGTCACTTCAGGGTGGAACTGGAGGCCCCAGACCGCATGCGCGTCATCGCGTCCGTTCCACATGGCGGCATTCGCGCCGTCCTTCGTCTTCGCGAGCACCGAGAATCCTTTCGGAAGCTTCGTCACGGAATCCCCGTGGCTTGCCCACACCGGCTGCTTCGCGGGCGTCTTCGCGAGCGGGCCCTGTGCGGAAAGGACCGTGATGCTCGTGTCGCCGTATTCGCGCTTGCCGCGCGCGGGCCGGACCGTCCCGCCTTTCGCATGCGCGAGCCATTGCATGCCGTAGCAGATGCCGAGGAGCGGGACGCCGAGCGCGAACAGCTCGCGCGGAAGCGCGGGAGCGTCCGCGTCATAGACGCTCTTGTTCCCGCCGGAAAGGATGATGCCCCGCACATCGCGTCCCGAGGCGAGCCACTCGTCCGCCCGTTTGGGGGAGAGGACGACCGAACGGTAGCCGAGCTCGCGCAGCGTGCGTTCGATGACGAGCGTGTACTGGCTCCCGAGGTCGATGATGAGAAGCTTCGGCGTTTCGGTCATGCGCGGCGGGTGAGGGATAGTGGCCCCATAGTAACAGATGCGTCCGCGCCGCTGCCAGGTACTGCTCGCATGCCGCGCATCATTTCCCGTGCCTTCCCGCCAAATCCTTATTGCAACAAAGTTGCGTTTAGGATAGGATACCCGGATGAAAAGGCGGGACAGGAGGCAATCGCTATGAGCACGGTACGGATGTCGGGCGACCTTCCGTTTGCCGCGATTCAGCGCGGTGCCGGCGGCCGCGCGACCCTCGGCCGTGCGGCGCTGCTCCGGGCGTTGGTTGAAGCGGATAAGCCCATGAGTCCCGCGGAACTGGCGCGGCTCATGCGCCGCCGCCTGAACCGCGTGAATGTATACCGCGCGCTCGCTGCGTTCGAGAAAGCCGGCCTGGTACGGAAGGTGGACCTGAAGCACCAGCATGCGCACTATGAATACGTGAATCCGCGCGAGCATCACCATCATCTGGTCTGCGAAGTGTGCGGCGCCTTCGAGGATGTCGACGTACCGGACGCGCAGCTTGAGCGCGGCGCACTGAGGAGCGCGAGGCGCTTCGCGTCCGTCCGTTCGCATACGCTCGAATTCTTCGGCCTCTGCAAGGCGTGCGCCTGATCCGCAAGATCCATGACGGTCATCCTCGTCGCCTGCGCCGCATTCGTCGCCACCTATATAGGCGGTTCGTTCGCCATACGGTTCCGCGACAAGCTGCATCTCATCCTCGGATTCTCCGCGGGCGCGGTCGTCGGCGTCGCGCTCTTCGACCTCCTGCCTGAATCCATGGCGCTGTCCGCGCCGTACTTCGCACCGCGCATGCTGACGCTCGCGCTTGCCGCGGGGTTCCTGTTCTATCTCCTGCTCGACCGCCTCATCCTCCTCCATACGCACGATGAGGACGATGAGGCGGGCGCCGGAAACGTCCACCGCGGGTTCCTCGGGGCGGCCACGCTGTCCATTCACAGCTTTCTCGATGGCGTCGCCATCGGCGTCGGCTTCCAGGCATCGCTCGCCGTCGGCATCGTCATCACCGCGGCGGTGCTGACGCACGATTTTTCCGACGGCATCAATACGGTGAATGTCGTCCTCAAGAACGGGGGAGCGCGCGCTCGAGCATTTCGCTGGCTCTTCGTGGACGCGCTCGCGCCCGTCATGGGCGCCGCCTCGACGCTCCTGTTCGCGATACCCGAACGCTGGCTCGGCATCGTGCTCGCCGTCTTCGCGGGCTTCTTCCTCTATCTTTCCGCGAGCGACCTCATACCGGAAAGCCATCACCGCCATCCGCGCGTCGCGACGACGCTCATGACCATCCTCGGGGCCGCAGTCCTCTACGCGGTCGTCGCGCTTACGGGATAGCCGCTTTCTCCCCAGACGGCGTCGCCGGAACCCGATTTTCTGCTATGATAGCGGGCATGTACCCGCTCATAACGGGCCTCGTCGCATTCGTCGAGGCGTCCCGGTACGGCCTCCTCTTCGTTTCGACGCTGTTCGGGAGTCCGGTCGTGATGATAGCCGCCGGCTATCTCATCCATGCGGGCCAGCTCGACTTCTGGCTCGCCTACGCGACCATCGTCAGCGCCGACATCGTCGGCGACATCGGCTGGTATTGGATAGGCCGCATCGGCGCGCGCCCGTTCCTCCTGCGGTTCGGCCATTACTTCGGACTCACGGAGGAGCTCATCGCGCGGCTTGAGGAACGCTTCCTCAAGTATCACGCGCGCATACTTATCATCAACAAGCTCACCATGGGCTTCGGCATCGCCATCGCCACCTTGGCGGTCGCGGGCATGATGCGCGTGCCGTTCTTCCGCTATCTCGCCATCAACGTTTCAGGGGAACTGCTCTGGGCCATCATGCCCATCGCCATCGGCTTCTACTTCGGCAATCTCACGGATTACATTCCCGCGTCGCTGCGTCTCGTGTCGCTCGCGGTCGCGCTCGTCGCCGCCATCCTCTTCATGCGGTACGGGCTGAAGCGTCTTGCGAAAAAGGAGTGGTGAGGCGCGCTCCGTGCCGCGGCCGTCAGCGGAAGTCCCGGTGCGTTTTCGTGTAGTTCGGGTGCGCTGCGAACGCGCCCTCGAGGAGGTTGCGCGCGTAGAGCCAGAGCGTGTAGAGGAGTCCTGCGCCGCGGAAGCGGCGGGATGACGCGTCGATGATGAACCGGAACGAGAAGCGGACGCGGCCGAAATTGCGCGCGCGCCGTCCGATATCGACGTCGTCGCCGAAGAAGACGAGCGTCGTGTTGAAGCCGTGCATCTTGTCGAAGATGGTCCGCCGTATGGCGAAATTGCCGCCCACGACGCCGGTGTGGGTGAGCCAGTTGATAGGGGCGGCAAGGAGCCAGTCGATGCGGATGATGATGTCCTGCCATGCGGGGATGCCGTAGTAGTGGTACGGCCCCGAAAGCACGGCGAGGTTCGGGTCCTTCGTGAAGGAGCGCGCTATCATCTCGTACCATCCGGGGCGCATGCGTTCGTCCGCGTCCATGAAGGCGATGACCTCCGACGTCGTAGCGAGCGCCCCCCTAAGACGCGCGAAGCTCGTTCCCTTATTGTCCTCGCGTACGACAGAAACGCCCGGGAAACCTCGCGCGATATCCGCCGTACGGTCCGTGGATGCGTTGTCGACGACGATGATTTCCTTGAACCTATGAGGCGCGTTCTTGAACACGCTCGCGAGCGCTTGTCCCACCCACTTCTCCTCGTTATATGCGGGAATGACGAGTGAGATTTCCATGCGATACGCCTACGATACCACTTCTTCGGAGCCCCTAGCGGATATCCTCGTACCCGCCGGTGTATTCCGGATGTTCGTGGAATGCGCCGACTACCGCATTCCTGATATAGAGCGCGAGGGTGCGCAGGACGCCGGAGACCCGGTAGCGACGTCCGGACGAGTCAATCATGATGGCGAAGGTGAAGCGCACGCGGCCGAATCTCGCCGCACGGCGGGATATGTCTATGTCGTCACCGTAGAAGACGATGGACGTGTTGAAGCCACCCATCTTTTCGAGCGTCTCCCGGCGCAGCACCATGTTTCCCCCGACCACGAGAGGGCCGGTGAAGAGGTTCCCGATGTATGCGAGCCGCCAGTTGAGATTCAGGAGCTGCGCCGTGATGAAAGGGAGGTCATAGAACCAGTACGGGCCCGTGAGGCAGACGAGGTTCGGATCGCGGACGAACGCGGAAATGACCTGCGCGCGCCAGCGCGCCCGCACGCGCGTATCGGCGTCCACGAACGCGACGAGGTCGCCGCTCGATTCGCGGAATCCGCGGTCGCGGGCGAATCCGGTGCCCCTGTTCTCCTCGCGCACGACGGAAACGCCCGGGAAACCGCGCGCGATATCCGCCGTACGGTCCGTGGATGCGTTGTCGACGACGATGATTTCCTTGAAGCCGTCGAACGCGAGCGCGCTCTTGATGCAGTCGGCGATATAGTCCTCTTCGTTATACGCCGGGATAACCAGTGAGATTTCCATGAGGACGGACGCGTTCCATAAAGCATACCACGGCGCCCGCAGCGCGGGCGCCGTGGTATGCTGACCCAATGAGGCTGTTTCTCCAGTGGATAGTCGCTGCTCTCGCCATCGCCGTCGCCGCGGCCGTGGTGCCCGGAACGCATGTGACGCTCATCGGCGCGTTCCTCGCGGCGGCAGTGCTCGGGGTCCTGAACCTCTTCGTGAAGCCGGTGCTGCTCATCCTCACGCTTCCGGTGACGGTGGCGACGCTCGGGCTGTTCTCGCTCGTCATCAATGCGCTCTTGGTCATGCTCGCGAGCGCGCTCGTGCCCGGATTCTTCGTGGCGGGATTCTGGACGGCGCTCCTGTTCTCCGTCGTGCTGTCGCTCGTGAACCTCCTGTTCGGCTTCTGGATCCGCGAAACCTAGCGTCCGACCTATGCGCGTGCCTTTCTTCAAGTTCAGGGAACAGGGCATCTGGGACTTCTTCCTCATCTCGCTTTTCATAAAGGCTGTGGACTCCTCGCTTGAGTTCATAGGCGGGCTGCTCCTCCTGTTCGTCAATACGCAGGCGATACTCGCCACCATCATCTCGCTCACGGACAGCGAGCTCAACGAAGACCCGCACGACATCATCGCGGGAACCATCCATGCCGCGGCGCAGTCCGTGTCCGTCTCCGGCGCGGACTTCGCCGCGGTGTATCTCATCTCGCACGGCATCATAAAGCTCGCGCTCATCGCGGGCGTGCTCTCCGGCCACCGGCTCGCGTACCCCGCCTTCATCGGCGTGATGTCGCTCCTCGTCGTCTACCAGATGTACCGCTATTCGCTCGGCCACTCGCCGTGGCTCCTCGTCATCTCATTCTTCGACGTCATCGTCATTCTCCTCGCTTTCCACGAGTACCGCTACCGTTTCGCCAAAGCTCGGCCAGTATCGGAATGAAGGAGATGAGGATGACAGCCGCGGAGAGCGGCAGAAGCAGCTTTTCGCTTCCCGGGATGACGGAACCGAGCGTGTAGCCCGCGCTCGTGACAAGGACGGTCCAGAGGACGCCGCCGATGACGTTGAAGCGCAGGAAGAGCGGGTAGCGCATGGAACCCGCGCCCGCGAGAAGCGGCGTGAACGTGCGCACGATGGGCACGAAGCGCGCGAGTATCACCGCGCGCGTGCCGTGCCGTTCGAAGAAGAGGCGCGTGCGCTCGATATGGCTCGGACGGACGAAGAAGCGCGGGCGCTCCATAAGCGAACGGCCTGCGACGGCGCCGAGCCAGTAGCCCGCGCTGTCGCCGAGTATCGCGGCTACGGGAAGCGCGATGAGGAGCGCGGGCATGTCGAGGAATCCTTTCGACGCGATGAGGCCCGCGGTGAAGAGGAGCGAGTCGCCCGGAAAGAAGAAGCCGAACGGTATGCCGGATTCGAGGAAGACGACGAGCGCGACGCCGGCGACGCCGAGCGCCTCGACGAGTGCGGGAAGGTCAAGGTTGAAGAGGCTCATGCGTTAAGGCGCTTCAGGTGCGGATGATGGAGCGCCGCGTAATTTCCGAAGTAGAGCCACGCGAGGCCGAGCGCGAACCCCGCGATGACATCCGAAGGGAAGTGCACGCCGAGGTATACGCGGCTTATGCCGATCATGAGCGCGACGAGCGCGCACGCGACGGCTATGCAGACGCGCAGCGCGCGCGTATGTTCCGCCCCGCGCGCGATCTCGAGCGCGTGAGAGAGCGAGAGCGCGAGCGACCCGTAGAGCGCGGCGGCCATCGTCGCGTGGCCGCTCGGGAACGTATAGCCCGTGACGGCTATCGCGCGGAAGAATACGTCCGGCCGCGCGAGCGCGAAGACATCCTTCGCGACGAGGTAGGAAGAGAGCGCGCCGAGGAGCGTGATGGAAAACGCCGTCAAGGGCGCTTCCCGCTTGCGCGCGAGAAGGACGATGCCGATGGCGGCGACGATAAGCGTGACGGGAACCGCGGAACCGAGCTCGGTGAAGAAGAGCATGAGCGAGACTCCCGGATACGTGCGCGCCGCCGCAAGCGCGGCGACGGCAGAAGCGTCAAAGGCGCGTACGGCCGGCGCGAACTCGACCGCGAGCGCGATGAGCGCGAACGCGAAGAGGGATAGGAGGCAGTAGAGAAGGTACCGATGTCTGCGGCGCATCGCTACAGAGTAGCATCCTGCGAAGCGGCGCTTCCGGTGATTTGACAACACTGGATATAGTAGTATCATTTTGACCACGTAACCTAGACAGGGAGGAGTCCGATGAAGGTCTCCGCAGGGTATACGCGTTACGTTGTTCTTACGAAACATAAGGCGATAAAGATTCCGCGCGTCATCGGGCTACTCCGCATCATCGCCATCCCCTTGCGCACGCAGCATGAGGGCGGAAGAGGGCTCTTGATGCGCAAACTGACGATGGACGGAAGGATGCACGCGGTGGAAGGCGTCTGGCGCTATGCGGTGAGGCTCTGGGTGGACGGCTTCGGCGCGAATCGTCGCGAACGCGAGCTCTACGCCGCGCATCCGGAACTGCCTATCGCGCCGGTGATGCGCACGTATCTCGGCGGACTCATCCTCGTCATGCCGCGCGGCGAACCGCTTGCGGACGGAGAGTACTGTCCGTTCACCGAACCGCCGGATGGTATCGATACGGAAGACCTCTTCCTGCCGCAGAACGTGTGCAGGTTCGGGAAGGAGTTCCGCTTCGTCGATTACGGCACGCCGGGGGCGCAGCGCATCCTGACGTTCCTGTTTCCTCCGCGTCCCGCACGATAGGGTGCGGAAAAAAGAAGTATCAAGGGCTCGCTTCGGCGAGCCCTTGCTGTGTCTGCTACAATACTGCCCAATGGCTACCAAACGATTCCCGGGATTCATAGACGTGCATGTGCATCTTCGCGAACCGGGCGCGACGCAGAAGGAAGATTTCTATACGGGTTCGCGCGCGGCCATCGCGGGCGGCGTGACCTTCGTCATCGACATGCCGAACAATCCGACGCCGACCGTATCCATCGAGCGGCTCGACGAGAAGGTCGCGCTTGCGAAGAAAGCCATCTGCGACATCGGGTTCCACTACGGCACGAACGGCAAGAACGCGGATACGTTCGCTGAAGCGGCATCGCGGCCGGAAGTGTTCGGCCTGAAGCTCTACTGCAACCATACGACCGGGGAGATGCTCATCGAGGACCCGAAGCTCCTTGAGACGGTGTTCGCCGCATGGCCGCCAGGGAAACCCATCCTCGTGCACGCGGAAGGGCCGCAGCTCGACATGGCCATCGCGCTCGCGGATAAGCACGGACAGCGTCTCCACGTATGCCACATCACGCAGGCGTCCGAAGTGGAAGCTGTCCGCAAGGCGAAGGCCGCGGGACGAAGCGTCACCGCCGGCGTCTGTCCGCACCACCTCTTCATGACGGAGAAGGATCGCGAAGAGAAGAAAGGCTATGCCACCATGAAGCCGCCTCTCGGCACGCTCGAAGACCAGGCGGCGCTCTGGGCGGGGCTCGTCGACGGGACCGTGGACATCGTGGAGACGGACCACGCGCCGCACACGAAAGAGGAGAAAGAGAAAGACCCGCCGGCTTTCGGCGTGCCCGGGCTTGAGACCTCGCTCGGCCTCATGCTGAAGGCGGTCGCGGACGGAAGCATCACGGAGGAACGCGTCGTGGAGGCCATGCATACGCTCCCGAGAAAGATTTTCAACATTCCCGAGCAGCCGGACACGTATGTCGAACTTGATCCGGACGCGCCGTACACGGCAGGCAAGGACGGCTACGAGAGCAAGTGCGGCTGGTCGCCGTTTACGGGCTGGGAACTCTACGGCAAACCCATGAAGGTGGTGCTTCGCGGGAAGACGCTCCTTGAGGACGGGAAGATAATCGCCTAACCTGGATTCATGCTGCACGAACCGTTTTACGATCCCGACAAGACCTATTACGAGAACTGGGAAGAGGGACCGTTCGGCGGATTCGCCGATGGCGTCACGCTCCCCGAAAGCGAACCGCGTTTCGACTTCCTGGGACGGAAGATTTCCTATCCGTTCGGTATCCCTGCCGGGCCGCTCGTTAATGCCGCCTTCATGCGCGCCGCGATGGAAAAGGGATTTGACGCTCCGGTCTACAAGACCGTGCGTTCGCGCGAGAAGAAATGCAATGAATGGCCGAACGTCCTGCCGGTCGACGTCTCGGGCGACCTCACGCTTAGGCAAGCGGCAGCAGGGCTCACGGTGAAGGACTCATACGCGGAACCGCTCGCCATCACGAACTCATTCGGCAACCCTTCGTATCCGCCGGAAGTCTGGCGGAAGGATGTCCGTGAACTCATGGCGTACGCGAAAGGGCGCCCAGGCCAGGCGGTGTCCGGCATGGTGGAGGGAACGCGCTGGTCGCCGGACGCAAGCGAAAAGGATTTCATCGCGGACTGGGCGGAGGTAGCGAAGCTCATGAACGAGACCGGCGTGCACAGCATCGAGCTCAATCTGAGCTGTCCGAACGAAGGCGACCTCGTGAAGCGGCTCCTTTGTTACGATGCCGCGCTCTCGGCAACCATCATCGAAGCTATCCGCAAGAAAATCGGCGCGACGCCGCTCGTCGTGAAGGTCTCGTACTTCGAGAGCGACGAAGAGCTCCGTGCATTCGTCGAGACGGTCGGCCCGCTCGTGGACGGCATCGCCGCCATAAACACGATTTCCGCGCCCGTCCGCAAGGCCGACGGAACGCAGGCGCTGCCGGGAGGCGAGTGGCGTCTCAAAAGCGGCATCTGCGGCGCGCCGGTGAAGTGGGCGGGGCTCGACATGACGAAGCGGCTCACTGCGCTCCGGAAGGAGCTCGGCATGCGGTACTCGGTCATCGGCGTCGGCGGCGTGACCACGCCCGCGGACTTCCGCGCGTATCGCGACGCGGGCGCGGACGTGGTGATGAGCGCCACCGGCGCCATGTGGAATCCGTATCTGGCGCGTGAAATAAAAGCCGCATATCCTGATGGATAATATGGAGACTTCACGAGAGATAGCGCGAGCGCTTATTCAGATAGGTTCGGTCGGCTTTAGGGTAAAGGAGCCCATCACGTTCGCATCGGGAATCCTCGGACCAGTATATGTCGACAATCGACGCTTTCCGTTTCACCCGGCGGAGTGGCGGAAGGTCATAGAAGGGTTCGCAGAACTTATCAAGAAGGAAGGATTGAAACCCGACGTTGTCGCCGGTGTCGAGGCTGCCGGAATTCCGCACAGCGCCGCACTCGGCTTTCACATGGCCACGCCCTCCGTATTCATCCGCAAGAAGCCGAAGGACCACGGTACCAAGAAGCGTGTCGAGGGCGGCGACGTCACCGGCATGAATGTCCTCCTCATTGAGGACCTCGTCACGACCGGCGGCAGCAGTCTCGCCGCAGTCGGGGCGCTTCGCGATGAAGGCGCGACGGTGACGGACGCCATGGTCATCGTCACGTACGATTTCCCCGAGTCGGCGGAAGCGTTCGCGAATGAGAAGGTGCGGCTGCATTCGCTCACGTCATTCCCGGTTATCCTTGAGGAGGCTCGCGCGATGGAAAAGATATCGGACGCTGAAGTAGACGCCATACTCGCGTGGACGAAGGATCCGCACAACTGGACTCCACCCGCATGAATGCAAAATACGACGAACGCGCGAAGAAGGTCGATTCGCTCCTGTGCGTGGGGCTCGACCCCGATTTCGACAAGCTTCCGGAGCGGTTCAAGAAAATGGATGAACCGCAATTCGAGTTCAACAAATGGATAATCGACGAGACGCACGAATATGCGGCCGCGTACAAGCCGAACTCCGCGTTCTACGAGGCGCGGGGCGACGCCGGCATGCGCGAACTGAAGCGGACCGCGGACTATCTCCGAAGCGAGCATCCGGACATCTTCACCATAGACGACGCGAAGCGCGGCGACATCGGTAATACGAACAACGGCTACGCGACGTCCGTATTCGACTGGCTCGGCTTCGATGCCATCACGCTTCAGCCGTACCAGGGCGGGAGGGCGCTCGAACCGTTCCTCTCGCGCAGCGACAAGACCTGCATCATCCTCTGTCGAACGTCGAACGAAGGTTCAGGCGAGTTCCAGAACCTCATGACGGACGGGAAGCCGCAGTGGAAGATAGTCGCGGAGAAAGCCGCAAGCGAATGGAACGCGAACGGGAACTGCATGCTTGTCGCCGGAGCGACGTACCCCGAAGAGCTCGCGGAAATCCGTGCGAGCGTGGGCGACATGACGCTCCTCGTCCCTGGCGTGGGGAAACAGGGCGGCAGCGCCACGGAGGTAGTGCCGAACGGCAAGAACTCGGAGGGTCTCGGTCTTATCATCAATTCGTCCCGCGGTATCATATTCACCGACGATCCGGGCGCGGAAGCGAAGAAGCTCCGGGACGAGATTAATTCGTGTCGCGTATGAATATAGCCGTATTCTGCTCGTTCAAGGACATCGACGAGAAGTACGCAAAACCCGCGGAAGAATTCGTCGAACGGTTCGCGAAAGCCGGACACCACTTGGTCTTCGGAGGGTCGAACGTGGGACTCATGAAGCGCGTCGCGGACATCGCGCAGAGGAACGGCGCACGCGTGACATCCATTACGTTCGAGAAACTCAGGCAGTCGGTGCGGCAGGAGTCCGACGAGATACTCGTCGCGAAGGACTTGCCGGAGCGAAAGTCGCTTTTCATGAAGCATGCCGATGCGTTCGTGGTCCTGCCGGGCGGCATAGGAACGCTCGACGAGATTACCGAGATGATGGAACTGAAGAAACATCAGCTTCACGATAAGCGCATCGTCATATTCAATATCGCCGGATATTACGACGGTCTTCGAACGCTCATGGAGCGCATGGAATCGGAAGGGTTTCTCGCGCACTCGCTTTCGTACTATGTCGCCTTCGCGGACGCCGTGGAAGATGTGCTTGCAGCGCTTGCGTCATGACCGCAAGTAGCGCATTCGACGTGCACATCATCGCCATTGCCGGAGGGTCTGGTTCGGGAAAATCCACCCTTTGCGAGTCGCTTCTCGAACGGCATTCGAGCGAAGTCGGACTGGTTCAACTCGACGACTACTTGAAACCGAAGGAGGACGTCCCGGTAGTGGAGGGATTCCCTTGCTGGGATCATCCGGATGCGCTTGATTTCCAGAGATTGCTCCGTGATCTGAAGCGCCTGAAGGGAGGCGAAGCGGTAACGATACGCACGAAGAATGCCCGTTTGAATCCTGAGTTCGCTAATACGCATGTTAGGATTCCCGTTATCATCACGCCGAGGCCTATCATTCTACTTGAGGGCTTCCTATCGCTTTTCGATGAACGTATACGCGTCCTGTTGGACGACTCATTCTTCCTCGATTTACCTCACGAGGTACGATACGAACGCCGGGCGCACTTTAAGATTCCAGAGTACGAACGGAAGATTCTTGTTCCTATGCACGAACGATACGTAGAACCGACCAAGACGTATGCCCGTCACGTGATAGACGTGCAGATCGTCGACGCAACGTCCCTGATAGGGATGGTTGAGAAAACGCTCGGACTCCACTAATCTTCTCATATATGAACCACATCCTCGAAGCGCAGCAGTTCGACCGCCCGTACCTGGAGAAGCTGTTCAAGAGCGCGGAGAAGCTCGGAAAGAAGCCCAAGCCTCTGCTCACGGGAAAGATTCTCGCGACGCTGTTCTACGAGCCGTCCACGCGGACAAGGCTCTCGTTCGAGAGCGCGATGCACCGGCTCGACGGCGGCGTCATCGCCACCGAGAACGCGAACGAAGTCTCGTCCGCGGTGAAAGGCGAGACGATAGAAGACACGGCGAAGATAGTGAGCCAGTACGCGGACGTCATCGTCTTGCGTCACTTTGAGAAGGGCGCGGCCGCGCGCGCGGCGGAAGCGTCGGACGTGCCTATCATCAACGCAGGCGATGGAGCGGGTCAGCATCCGACGCAGGCGCTCCTCGACACGTATACGCTCCAGAAGGAAGCGGGCGGCATAGACGGAAAGACCGTTGCGCTCGTGGGCGATCTCAAGAACGGCCGTGCTGCACGTTCGTTCGTATATCTTCTCGGCAAGTTCGAGCCGAAGGAGCTCGTCTTCGTTTCTCCGCCGGAGCTCGCCATGGGAGAAGACATACGGGAATACCTCACGCGGCACGGCATCCCGTTCCGCGATTCGGAATCGTTCGAAGAAGCGCACGCGGCAGATGCGATCTATCAGACGCGCATCCAGAAAGAGCGCTTCGCGAGCCCGGAAGAGTACGAGCGGTTCAAGGGAAAATACATCCTGACATCGGAATATGCAGCGAGCATGAAAGACAAGGGCATCATAATGCATCCTCTGCCTCGCGTGGATGAGATTGACGTTGCTGTAGACACTTCGCCGCACGCGGTCTATTTCAAACAAGCCAAGTATGGCGTGCACGTGCGCATGGCGCTCCTGGCCGACCTCCTCGGGCGCTAGGAGGCTTTCAAACCGCACATCCTTCGTTCGCCGTGAGTTTTGAAATGAGTTCTAGGCAGTGCCCGGCGTTAACCGCGCTTATGTACCCTGCAATGCACACTGTTCCGCCGGGCAGCCTAGGAACAAACGGTCAGTGCTGGGTATACTGGACGTAATGATGGGAGCCATAGAGGGTCCGGCGAAGCCGCTTGCGTCACCGCAGGATGAGCTTGCGTATCTGCGCGCGCAGGTTGCCGCGAAAGAGCGGGAACTCGCTTCGCTCAAAGGCTCCGCCGTCGCGACCGCCGAGCGTCCGACCATCGCGAAAGAGGCGATTCTGCGGCACGCGAATACCGCCGCGCATGCGATGCTCGCGCCCGAGTACCATGCGCCCGCGGATGAGATAGCGGAAATCGCCGCATCGCTCGAACCGGAGGACGATGACGGGACCATCCGCGAACTGCGCGGCGTCATGGAGACGCGCGGCATCCGGAACGCGCTTTCCGTTCTTGAGAAGATGCATAACCCGCACGTGGAGGATGACTTCCACCGATACCTCGTGCAGTACGTGCTCGCGGGACTGCCCGTAACCGGATATTCGGAGAACGCGCCGGACTGGAAGGCGCTTCACATGACGCTCTACGAAGTGGCGCTGCCCGAACCGGAAGCGGAGGAAGAGCAGGCGGTGCGCACGAAGACGCTCAAGGAGCTCATCTCCGCGATGGAGCAGTTCTACGCCGGAATGCTTTCCGTCGAGGAAGCGCGCCGCGGCGAGCCGCACTATTTCACCGTCGAGCTCGCGGTCGCGGCGAACCGCCCGGAACTGTATTTCTACGTGTCCGTTCCGAACGGCAGGTGCGACCTGTTCGAGAAGCAGCTCCTCGCCATCTTCCCGAACGCGCTCATCGCGCGGCAGCCGAACGACTACAACATCTTCGTGAAAGACGGCGCGGCTGCGGGTTCGGTGGCGACGCTCGCCGAGCGTCACGTGCTTCCGCTCAAGGATTACGAAGAGTTCGACTACGACCCGCTGAACGCGCTTCTGAACTCGTTCGCGAAGATCGCCGCCGAGGGGGAGGGCGCGGCGCTGCAGATACTCGTCGAGCCGCGCGGCAACGAGCATATCGAGCACTACCGCAAGATCCTGAATGCGCTCCGGAAGGGCGAGCATCGCGCGAAAGCGCTCTCGACGCCCGAGACGCTCCTCGGAGAAGCGGCGCGCGACATCGGCAAGACGTTCTTCAGCATCAAGACCAAGGAGAAGCGCGACGAAGAGGATGAGCGGCGAAGGCAGACCGAAGCGAACAAGGCGGACATAGAGATGGTGGAGCGCAAGATGGCGTCGCCCATCGTCGGCGCGGAAGTCCGCTTCATCGTATCCGGCAAGGACGCGGCGCGGACGCAGCAGGTGCTTTCGGAGCTCGAGTCTTCGTTCAACCAGTTCGCGAATACGCGCGGCAATCGCATCGAATTCGCGCGCGCGACCGGAGGTCGCGCGCGCAGGCTCTTCCGTGATTTCACCTTCCGCACGCCCGAGCGGGGCGCGATGATGCCGCTCTCGCTTCGCGAGCTCACCACCATCTACCACTTCCCGCCGAAGGGCATCGAATCCTCGCCGCACCTGAAGCAGTCGCGCTTCACCATGGCGCCGCCGCCGCTCGCGCTCCCGCACGAAGGACTCCTGCTCGGCACGAACACGTACCGCGGCGAGGCGACGGAAGCGTACCTTGACGAAGCGGACCGCGGCCGCCATTTCTACATCGTCGGCCAGACAGGAACCGGAAAGACGTCGTTCATGAAGACGCTCATCGAACAGGACATCAAGGCGGGACGCGGCGTCTGTTTCATCGACCCGCACGGGAACGACATCCTCGACGTGCTCGCCGCCGTCCCGCCGGAGCGCTACGAGGACGTCATCTACTTCGACCCCGCATACACCGCGCGTCCGTTCGGCTTGAACCTGCTCGAGTACGACCCCGCCTATCCCGAGCAGAAGACGTTCATCGTGAACGAGCTGCTCGCGATTTTCCGCCGCCTCTACGGCGACGTGCCCGAAAGCATGGGTCCCGCGTTCGAGCAGTACTTCCGGAACGCCACGCTCCTCGTCATGGAGGACCCGGCGTCGGGCTCGACGCTCATGGACATCGGGCGCGTGCTTTCGAACGACGCCTTCCGCAAGATGAAGCTTTCGAAAAGCAGGAATCCGGTGGTGAATCAGTTCTGGAACGAGATAGCGACGAAAGCCGGCGGCGAAGCGTCCCTTGAGAACATCGTCCCGTACATCACGAACAAGTTCGACGACTTCACCGCGAACGATTTCATGCGTCCCATCATCGGCCAGCAGGAGTCGTCGTTCAAGTTCCGCGAGGTCATAGACGGGAAGAAGATACTCCTTGTGAACCTTTCGAAGGGCCGCCTGGGAGAGCGGAATGCGAACCTCCTCGGGCTCATACTGGTCGGCAAGCTCTTCATGGCCGCGCTCTCGCGCGCCGACAATCCGCGCGGCGATTTCCCGCCGTTCTACCTCTACATAGACGAGTTCCAGAACATCACCACGGATTCCATCCCCGGCATCCTTTCCGAGGCGCGCAAGTATAGGCTCGCGCTCACCATCGCGCACCAGTTCCTCGCGCAGGTGGACGAGAAGATACGCGACGCGGTCTTCGGCAACGTGGGTTCCATGGCGGTATTCCGCGTGGGCGAAGAAGACGCGGAATACTTCGAGAAGCAGTTCGCACCCACGTTCGCCGCGCTCGATTTCGTGAACATAGAGAACTACAACTGCTATCTCAAGATGCTCGCGGGCGGCGTGCCGCAGAAGCCGTTCAATATAAAGACGCTTCCCCCCGTGGCCGGCAATGAGGCGCAGATAGAGGACCTGAAGCAGCTTTCCTACCTGACCTACGGGCGCGACCGTGCTACTGTTGAACAGACGATTCATACGCGCTATCTCTCGTAATGTCCATGGCAAACGACGACGTAGAATTCCCGCCGGGGAGCGGCAAAAAGGGTAAGAAGGGCAAACCCAAACCCAAATCCGCCGGTCATGGCATGGACGCGCTCGCCGCGCATCCGCTCGCGGGTAGCGCGGAAACACCCATATCTGAATCAGAAACCGCTCCGGAGTCCGAGCAGGTTCTCGAGCCCGATTACGAAGCGTATGCGCGTCGCTTGATAGACGAAGCGATGGCTGCCGGACGAGCGCCTACGAAGGAAGAGGTGCTCGAGAAGATGCATGCTGCAGGCATCATTCCTGATGCCGGAAACGAGATTCTCGCGCAGGTGCATACGGAAATCGCGCTTGAGGACGCTGCAAAATCCGACAGAACACCCATGACGGAACCTGCCCTTCCTGGTGGGGAGTCGCTGGAACGTGCTGCTGCGGCGAAGATAGTTCCGCTCGAAGACCTCGAAGCTATCGTGCGCAAGCAGCTACGCGGGAAAGCGAAAATAACTTCGCTTGTGGTAGAGCCAACGCCGGAAGGCGCGCATATTGCCGCGAAGCTTGATGCGGGATTGCTCGGAGGCGCCATTACACTAAACGGTACGATTGCGAATGACGGAGATTCGCTCGCGATACGCGACCTGAACATACAAGCGCGTGGATTCGTCGAGGGCATGATTAAAGACAATCTCGCGAATTTCAATGATGCTATTAAGGCGCACTTCACGAAGGAGTACGGAGCTCCCGTATCCTCGCTCCGCGTCACGCCCGAAGGACTCGCGGTAGGACTTGAAGCCGCGGAGTTGCAAACCCAACCGGTGTCAGAGCCAGTCTCCGCACCGGAGTCAGTATACGAAGAACCGCTGCCTAAACAGCCCGGAAAGATAGACGATTACGAGATGCGCAAGACGCAGCCGAAATCCGCCGAGCAAGCGCGTCTCGATGCACAGCGCGCTGCATATGAGGCACGTCGAGCTGAGCACGATGAGGGACGGTCAGAACCGATTTCGCTCGACGCGCTCAGTGACTCCGAAGAGTCGGAGCAGGGAGGAGGGGCAAGAGAATATGAGGCGCTTCACGAGACGCTCGCGCGTCTCGTGAAGCAGTTCCCGGAAGCGAAGGACAAGGTCATCGAAACGGGCTCTGAAAAGTTCAAAGCGCTCGGCGGATATCTCGGGGGACGATTCGCCGGCGTCGGCGAGAAGATGCGCGCGCTTGGCGAGTGGGCTCTACCGGCGGTGTCAAGCGCGTCGAGCACGCTGAAGGCGCTTCGCGAAGGCATCGGCAAAGGCGCGAAGGGCGCCATGAGCGCGGCGCGCGCCACGGGCGAAGCGCTCGGCGTCGTTTCGGGCAAGGGGAAAGAAGCATTCGCGTTCACGACGGAAAAGGGGAAAGCGCTCAGCGCGTTCCTTAAGGATCGCGAACGCACGAACGGCGAAAAGGCGCTCGTCTCTCTCAAATGGATGGGCAGCCGCGTGAAGGACGTGGCGGAGTGGTACCGGCATCTGCCCATGAAGTACAAGCTCGCCGTGTCCGCGACGCTCGGCGCGTCGGCGCTCGGTCTCTCTTTTGCGGGAGCGGGTGCCGCGTGGCTCTATACCATCTCAAGCGCTATGGCGGCGCAGCGCGCGCTCGGCGGTGCCGCGACCTACACGGCCATGGAAGGCGTTATCGAGAACCTGTACGGAAAGATGGAAAAGAACGCGGGCATGACGGAGCGCCATGTCGCCGTGAGCATCGCGAAGCATACGGCCGCGCTCGTGGCCGGACTCCTCGTCGGAAGCGGCATGGCGGGCGCCGCGGTGAAAGAGGTGTTCGAAGTCGCCGGCGGGGACGAGCTCATCGGCTGGGTAGAGCATATGTGGTCGGAGGGCGTCGCGAATGTCGTCTCGGCAGAGCATGCCGCCCTCCATGCGCTTAACGCGGGCGTGCCGAGCGACCACGTGACGATAGACATCGCGCCGCCCGGCGCGGGACACGCCATCGACCCCGCTGCGCTCGCCGCAAAGCGCACGGCAGCAGGCATGCAGCCATTTCTGGGACACGTTAGTCCCGCCGGAACGTTCGAAGCAGGACATCTCGCCGGAGTTGAAACGCACCTTTCCCCTGGCCCCGCTCCGATCGTCGAGGTTCCGACGGCGCCGATGCAGTGGAGCCCGGTCGAGGTGAGCGCGGGCCGCGGCTACGAGCAGATGCTCCTCGGCCTTAAGGCGCAGGCGCTCGCGCACAAGGCGGAAATCCTCGCCGCCCACGGAGGCGACATGAGCAAGGTGCCCGAAGCGACGAGGCTGCTCCTCACGGAAAAGGTGCACGTCATCGCGAGCGAAGGCGGGTTCCCGCACGATGTGGCGCTCGGCGCGAAGCTCTCCATCGCGCCTGACGGCGGTCATTTCACCATCGATACCGGTCACGGCCCGAGTCCCGTGCCGCACGCCGTCCCGGTTCCCGAGGCCCGGCCCGAACCGATCGTGCCGGGAGCGGAAGCGCATTCCGCCCTGCCGCTTTCGGAACACCAGGTCACGGAGAAGCTGAATCAGTGGTACTACGAGCATCCCGGAAATGCCGACGTGCAGGTCACGGTGCACCCGGACGGCACGGTGACGCCGGACGGTCCGCTCCATGTTCCGGCGACCCCAGCCGCGCCGCCGCCGATGCCGGGAGCCGAACATCCGCCCGCTGCTCCATCCGCCGCGCCAACCGGTTCGGAGACCGCGGTACACGGAGCAGCCGCGCAGCCGGAAGCTACGACTACGCATGCACCAGAGGCACCTCAAATTTCTCATGCGGTAGCCTCCCTCGAAGAAGGGCCGCCGTTCCCGAGCCATGACGGGTCATTCACCATCGACCCCTCGAAGCCGGAACTGTACGGATACACGTACGGCGACCATAAAGTGCTCTTCGTGTCCGGGGGTGGTGTCGGGGATACCGGCCTTAAAGCTCGTCTGGATTATGTTCAGCAGTATGTCGCGAAGGACCCTAGGTTCCATGGAGCGAATATCTATATGGATGCGTCAGAACTCAAACCTGGGGGAGTATCCGTCGAAGACGTTGGTCAGCTTTCAATCGACCAGAACGGTGTCGTAAGCATAGGGCAGCCGACGGTATATGACGCATTGCTTCAGCATAAGATGCCTCTTCCTGACCCGCATACGGATTTCGACCAGAAGTTCAATGTTGTTCCGAGTGCGATGTAAGCTCATGCTACTATGACTCCTATGCAAGATGACATGCAGCAGCAGATAGCGAGCGACCTCGGCATCGCGGAGCTGCCGCCAGAAGAACAGCGCGAGCTTATCGCGCAGTTCGGGGCGGTGGCGATGCAAGCCTCCATATATGCGATACTGGAGGCCGTGCCCGAAGGGAAGCGCGACGAGTTCAAGAAGCTCACCGAGGCGCAGGACCAGGCCGGGGTGCAGGCGTTCCTTGAACGCGAAGTGCCGGACCATGAGACGCTCGCGAAACAGGCGGTCGCCTCGGAGATTCAGAAATTTAAAGATTTTCAGAAAACGCTCGGATAATATCCTTCATCACTATGAACGTCACCTCAACCGCAGTCGCCGTAGCGCTCGCGCTCGTCGTGGTCATCGGCGTATTCGTGTTCGGCTATCCGCTCTTCACTGCGCCGCAGCAGGCCGCGCAGACGGGAACGCAGGCGAATGCTCCCGCGGACGCTTCCGCGGCAGCCGCAACGACCACCGCTACTACGAGCACTAACATAACTCCGGACATGACCGCGCAACTCGACAAGGTGACTTCTTTGCAAGTTAAGGATGATGTCGTCGGAACCGGAGCGGTTGCGGCGGCAGGGGATAGCGTGACGGTGAATTACGTCGGCGCGCTCACGAACGGAACCGTCTTCGACGCTTCCGCGAACCACGGAAGCCAGGGCTTCACCTTCACGCTCGGCGCCGGGCAGGTCATCAAGGGCTGGGACGAAGGCGTCGCGGGCATGAAAGTGGGCGGGAAGCGCACCCTCATCATCCCTGCGTCGCTCGCGTACGGCAGCCAGGGCGTGAGCAATGTGATTCCGCCTAACGCGGTGCTCATCTTCCAGGTGGAGTTGCTCAAGGTGCAGAAGGCGGGACAATAGATTCGCAGCGGGCTCACTATAAAAAAGTGCCGCACGAACAGAGATGTTCGTGCGGCTTAGTTTCGTGCTTCACTTTATCCATCAGGGAAGCGGAGGAGTCGGCGGATGACCCGCGCGCTCCTTAACTGCCTCACTTTCCTGCTCTGTGGGAGACACGTCTTCTCCCTTCGGCGGCGTGATGGCGTTCCCGTCGACAGCGTCGATATTCGGGATGATGCCGATACCGTCGAGAGCGCCGTCACGCGCCTGTGCGAAATACGTCTGAACTGCCATGCAGTAGCCGCTCTTGTATTTGACGGCCTTGTCATGCTGGTCATATCCGTATGCCGCACCGTCGCCCGCACCGTAGGCCAGACCCTCCAGGGTGTACTTGAAGAGCAGGTTGCCGGGATGGAAGGGCAGGATGCCGAGAGTGGTTCCTCCGCTCAATCCTGCACCGTAGACCCCGGCTTCCTTGCCGATGGCCTTAGGACCCATGCCCGCAATTTGCGGTTTGAGTTGATCCACGCAACCATATGCCCACAAATACTGTAGCTGGCGATATTGAAGCGGGGACCAGTTTGCAGGCGCGCTGTCCTTCACACCCGGGAGACCCCCCGGATAGCGGACGATATGGAAGTCCGTGCCGAGCGGTGCGCGGAGCGCGTCCTGCACCGTTTCATACTTGTTGACACCGGTGGCGCAGGCGGAAAGCAAGGCTGCTGAAAGCGCGATTGCCGCGAGAGCGGCTCCGGCTTTCAAAGAACTGTTCTTCGGTTTCATCTCGAAACCTCCTCTTTCGTAGTTAGAACCTTTCGCGAAAGGCAGTGAGGGAACGGGTTTTAAGCCGCCCCCTTGCCTTATGGACATTAAATATCAGTTAATAGGCATTGTCAAGTACGACGAACGGCGTCCATTCACGCCCGATGGTAAGGCGCGAAATGTTACCATATATTAATATATGGTAACATTTCG
>JAGWYL010000019.1 GCA_018969385.1 Patescibacteria group bacterium | reverse complement strand
GCGCACAAAGCCAGAAAAAGCCGGACACGGTATGTCCGGCTTTTTCTGGCTTTGTGCCGAAAGGTGGAGGATTCGAACCGCGGGCCGCAGGCGCCGAGGAGGCGCCGAAGGTCTAGAGCTGAGCAGAACGAGAGGAAAGTCCTACCCGGCGCACTCTGGCGAAATATCTATTTTGTGGTAAAACCACTGCGGGCCGCGGCGTCGCCGCATGTCCTATCGCAACACGAAAACGAAGGGTACTGAAATGCGCATTTCGCATGCCGTGCTCGCCACGGCACTATTGTCTGCAACCGCGCTTTCCGGCTGCGCCACAGCCGAGCAGGAGATTCACAACATCGCCACGCAGGGCAATGCTCACGAGCAGGAGACAAAAGCTCGCGAAACGCTGCCGCACTGCACGCGCTCGCACGGCACGCTCGCCGTGCGTGAGCCGCAGGGAAGCAAATGGTGGGAGCCGCTTGGCCTCCCGAACCCCGAGGCCATGATCAAGGTGATGGTCAGCCAATCCGGCTGCTTCGTAACACTCGACCGCGGAAAGGGGTTCGAGATGCTCGAGCAAGAGCGCGCGCTCTCCTCCGGCGGCCAGCTGCGCCAAGGTTCGAACCTCGGGCGCGGTCAGCTTAAGGCGGCTGATTACATCCTTGTTCCAGACATCTCGTCGAAGAACAACGATGCAAGCGGCAGCGCGGCTACCGCCATCCTCGGAAGCCTTATCGGCGGCGGCGCGGGTGCGATCATCAGCAGCATCCACATGACCGACAAGACCGCCGACACCGTACTGACGCTTACGGATGTGCGTACCGGCGAAGACGTCGCCATGGCGGAAGGCCACGGCGAGCACACGGACTGGGGCTTCGGCGCCGGTGCCGGTGTCGCAGGAATGAGCGGTTTCGGTGCGGCCGGTGCCGGCTCTTACGAGAACACCGACATCGGCCAGGTCGTCACACTGGCCTATGTCGATGCGTACCGGAAGCTGCTGAACGAGCGCGGCTATCTGCCGACGAGCGCGTCGGCCGCAGCGCCCGCCCAGGCGCTCGCCGTCACGCACGCGGGGCACCTGTTCAAGGGTCCTTCGGCGAAGAGCGGTGTCATTCGCGCCGTCTCGCCCGGCATGATGCTCTATCCGACGGGCGAAAAGTCCGGCGGATGGCGCGAGGTGAAGGACGAACTCGGCAACACGGGTTGGGTGGCCTACCAGGTCATCGAGCTTGCGAAATAAGCCGGGTGCCATTCCCGTGCACCACGCTTTCAGCATGACCTCGAATCGGCACTCTGCCGGTGCGAGGTCATCTTTTTATGCTATCGTTACCCCATGTCCCGCAAGCCCGTCATGCTCTCCGGCATAAAGCCGACCGGGGAGCTCCATATCGGCAACTATTTCGGCGCGATGCGCCAGCTCGTCGAACTCACCCGTTCGGGGAAGTACGCCCCGTTCATCATGGTCGCGGACTACCACGCACTCAACTCCGTGCAGGACGCGGA
Organism: Patescibacteria group bacterium; assembly: GCA_018969385.1. GTDB lineage: Bacteria > Patescibacteriota > Minisyncoccia > Phycocordibacterales > Phycocordibacteraceae > C7867-001. The sequence continues at coordinate 16,924 of JAGWYL010000019.1, read as the reverse complement.
AACGATGCGCGCGCATACGCGTGAGCTCGTCATGGGTTACATCGCGGTGGGCCTCGACCCTAAGGACGTGACGCTCTTCAAGCAGTCGGAGGTCCCCGAGCATACGGAGCTTGCGTGGATATTCGACACCATCACCACCATGCCGTACCTCATGCGCGCGCACGCGTTCAAGGCTGCGGAGGCGAAAGGGAAAGAGGTTTCGGTCGGCACGTTCAACTACCCGATGCTCATGGCCGCGGACATCCTGCTCTACGACACTGCCGTCGTGCCGGTAGGGGCTGACCAGAAGCAGCACATAGAGTATGCGCGCGATACCGCGGAGAAATTCAATCGCGTCTACAAGACGGATACGTTCAAGCTTCCCGAGCCTTATATCATGGAGGATGTGGCGACCGTTCCGGGCACGGATGGCCAGAAGATGAGTAAGAGTTACGGCAACACCATCCGGCTCTTCGCAACGAAGGACGAGCTCGCGAAGACGGTCATGGGCATCGTTACCGATTCGTCCGGCGAGCGGCCGCAGAACGTGTACGTGATACATAAGCTTATCCGGAGTGACGCGGAGCTTATGCCTCTATACGAAGAGCATCGGGGCAAGTACAAGGCGCTTAAGGATGCGCTTATCGAAGACCTCGACGCGTTCATCGCACCCATGCGCGCACGATACGAAGCACTGAAAGATGACCCGAGCATCGTGAACGAGACGTTGCTCGAAGGCGGACGCGCGGCGCGCTCCGTAGCGGAAGGAAAGATGCAGGAGGTCCGCAAGGCTGTCGGCGTCGCGTGAGTGTGGAGAAAATCGCGAGTTGCTTTGTTGCGCTTCGCTCAGAGACGCTCACCGTATGTTCAATACGGCTTGCATCTCTTCACTCGCACGCCGCGCATCTCATCGATTTTCAACGCACTCAGGGACATGGCGTATGGATTCTCCATTGGGGAAATCGTGCTATTTTATAGGGAATCATGGAACGGACGCTCATAGGGGAGCTTGGCCGGCACGTCGGGGAGACCGTCTCCATTTCCGGCTCCGTGGACGTCCGCCGCGACCAGGGGAAGATGGTCTTCTTCGATTTTCGCGACCGCTCGGGCGTCGTCCAGGGCGTCGTGCTGCCGGGTTCGTCCGCGCTTCAAGCCGCAAAGGAGTGCCGCAGCGAATATGTGGTCCGCGTAGAAGGGAAGGTGAACAAGCGCCCGGAGAAGAACGCGAAGGCGGACAAGCAAAACGGCGATATCGAGCTTGAGATTTCGGCCATGACCGTGCTCACCGCGGCCGAAACGCTTCCCTTCGAACCGGAAGCGGAGCTCAATCTCGACACCTACCTCGACTACTTGCCGCTCACGCTCCGCACGCCCCGCGCCCGAGCGATATTCAAGGTGCAGTCCCGCATCATCGCCGCATACCGCGCGTTCCTCGCGAGCGAAGGCTTCACAGAATTCCAAGCGCCGAAGCTCATCGGGGACGATGCCGAGGGAAGCGGCGAAGTCTTCGAGGTGCCGTACTTCTATGACAAGACCGCGCACCTCGCCACGTCGCCGCAGCTCTACAAGCAGATCATGGTCGGCGTCTTCGAGCGCGTCTACGCGACCGGCATCGTCTTCCGCGCGGAGAAGCACGCCACGACGCGCCACTTGAACGAATACACCTCGCTCGATATGGAGATGGGTTTCATCGAGGACCACACCGATGTCATGCGCATGGAGACGCGCCTCATGCGCGCCTTGACGGAGGACCTCGCCAGGAACTGCGCCCCCGAATTCGCGCTCCTTGGCGCCTCCATCCCGTCCGTTCCTGACGAGATTCCCTCCCTGAAGCTCAAGGAGGCGCAGGAGCTTATCTTCAAGGAGACGGGACGCGACCATCGTGCGGAGCCCGACCTCGAGCCGGAGGACGAGCGGTGGCTCTGCGAGTGGTCGGCGAGGGAGAAGGGGAGCGATTTCGTGTTCGTCACGCACTATCCCGTTTCTAAGCGGCCGATGTACACCATGGAGGACCCCGAAGACCCGGGCTACACGCGCAGCTTCGACCTCCTCTTCCGCGGCGTGGAGATAACCACCGGCGGACAGCGGCGTCATGACTATGAGAACCTCATCGAGGGCATCCGCATGAAGGGACTTGATCCGGAGAAGTTCTCCTACTACCTCCAGGCTTTCAGGTACGGCATGCCGCCGCATGGCGGATGGGGCATGGGGCTTGAGCGGCTCACGGCGAAGTTTCTCGGTCTTCCGACCGTGAAGGAGGCCGCGCTTTTCCCGCGCGATATCAACCGCATCGACACGAGACTTTCCGAAACGCCCGCCGAATAACCGAAACCGTCCATGAAGCTCACCTTCGCCAGCACGCCGATAGAGAAAGCATCGAAAGTGCATACGCATGTCTACCTGACCGAGGAACCGAAAGGCACGAAGCGCTTCGTGCGCGAAGGAGGGGCGGAACGGCTTGAGTTCGGTGTGGGGAAATTTTCGGAGATGAATCGCCGGAAGTTCATGACGCTCTGCCGTTCCATCGTGCTTGCAGCAAAGCAGCAGAAGGCGAAGAAGCTCGCGCTTCATTTCGAGGCGTCGCCCGCGCTTTTCAAGAACCTTCACAAGGAGGGCTGCACCGCCGAAGAGCTCTCGCAGCTCGCCGCTGAAAATTTCGAGATGGCCAACTACGAGTTCAACGCGTTCAAGACGAAGCCCAAGGAAGGCTGGAACGAGGTGGAAGAGATTCGCGTCATCGGACCGGCCTCATCCGCAATCGAGCGAGCCGCCAAGCGAGGGCAGGAAATAGGGAGGGCGGTGAACGCGACGCGCGCGCTCGCGAACACGCCGGGCGGCGATATGACGCCAAGGACGCTCGCGAAGGCGGCGAAGGATGCGATGAAGGGGCTCTCCGTTTCCGTGAAGGTACTCGGACGGAAAGAGATGGAGAGGCTCGGCATGGGCGCGCTCCTCGGCGTCGCGAAAGGTTCCGCCGAGGAACCGACCTTCACCGTCCTCGAATACAGGGGCGCAGCCGGAAAGCCCATCGTGCTCGCCGGCAAGGGCGTGACCTTCGACAGCGGCGGTCTCAACCTGAAGCCTTCGCAATCCATCTATGAGATGCACATGGACATGTCGGGTGCCGCCGCGGTCATCCACACCCTCGCGCTCACCGCGCGGCTTGGGGTGAAGAAGCATGTCATCGGGCTCATCCCGTCCGTGGAAAACATGCCGGGAGGGGCAAGCTACCGCCCGGGCGATGTCTTGAAATCGCTTTCCGGAAAGACCATCGAGGTATTGAACACGGACGCGGAAGGCCGCCTCATACTCGCGGACGCGCTCACGTACGCGAAGCGATTCTCGCCCGCGGTCGTCGTTGACGTCGCGACCTTGACCGGAGCGGCCATGGTCGCGCTCGGCCTGTATGCAAGCGGTCTTCTCACCCGCGACGACGCTCTCGCGAAGCGCATCGAAGAGGATGCGGAAGCGAGCGGCGATTACGTATGGCGCTTGCCGCTCTGGGATGAGTACGAACCGATGGTGCAGGGAACGTTCGCGGACATCACCAACGCGGCGAACGGCGCGAGCGGGAAATACGGCGGCGCGACCGAGGGCGGCATGTTCCTCTGGCAGTTCGCGAAGGAGCTTTCCGCGCCATGGGCGCATCTCGATATAGCGCCGCGGATGACCGCGGCGCCGGGCGACGAACTCGCGAAAGGCGCCGTCGGCGCGCCGGTGCGTCTCTTGTTCCGATTCATCGAGCGATGGTCGGACACTGACACGCCGGTCGCGAAGCATATGGCGAGCGGCGCCGATTCCGGCATGCGCACTCGCGGTCGACGAGTCGCGCGCGGGTCATCCGCACGGCTTCGCTAGAAGTCATTACCGGCGTGTCAGTGTACGACCGATGGAACTCGTAGCGCCGAAAACGGGCTTCACGATACGGACACCCTCCTACCAGGGGCCGTTCGAACTGGTGCTCGACCTCATCGAAGCGCGCAAGCTCCTCGTGAACGATCTCGCGCTTGCCGAGGTCACGGACGACTACATCCGACACGTGCGCGAGCAGGCCGCGTTCCCGGTCGAGGAGACCGCGAATTTCATACAGATAGCGGCAACGCTGCTCCTCATCAAGTCGAAGTCGCTCATCCCCGATCTTTCGCTTACCGAAGAGGAGCAGGGCGACGTGCAAGACCTTGAGCGGCGGCTTGCCGTCTATAAGGCGGTCCGCGAAGCCGCTGCGGCTCTCGCGCGCATCTTCGACAAGCATCCGCTCTATGCGGCGGGCGAGCGCGTGCCGGAGCCGTTCTTCGCGCCTTCTCGCGACCTTTCCATGGATGCGCTTGCCGACGCGCTTTCAGCGCTCTTGGCCGCTCGGGAGGCCGTCGAGCAGCTTCCCGAAGCGCGCGTGAAGCCGATGGTCTCCATCGAGGAGATGATGGACCGCTTGAGCGAGCGCGTCCAAGGCGCGCTCTCCGTATCCTTCAAGGAGTTCTCGCGCGGGGCGAAGGAGCGCGTGGAAGTCATCGTCTCGTTCCTCGCGCTCCTTGAACTCGTGAAGCAGGGAGCCGTCGCCGCCGAACAGCAGGAGGATTTCGGCGATATCCGCATAACGAACTCGACCGCCGCGGTACCGAAGTACGGCTAGAGTCCGTTTCAAGACACCGGGCGAGAGAATGCACGGTTCGGAAGACTTGGCGGCTTCCTCCGGAACCGCACTTGGATTTTCATAGTCGCTGCGCTCCCTGAAAATCTCGGCGAATGGGCTTCTTCCGAACCGTGCATTCCGAGCCGTCTTGAAACGGGTCCTGGCGAAATCCGTCCGGGGCTTGGTTATACGGCCCCGAGGCGCTATCCTGATAGGAACCATGACGCTTACGCCGCCGCAAGCACTCGAAGCCGTCCTCTTCGCCTCCGGCGAACCGATGGCGAAGAAGGAACTCGAATCGCTCCTCGGCGTGAACGCCGAGGAGCTTTCCGAAGCGCTTCGCGCGCTTTCCGAAGCGCTTGCCGGACGCGGAGTCACGCTCGTCGAGAGCGAGCATGCGCTTGAGCTTCGCACCGCCGCGGATGCGGCGGATATCGTGAAGCTCCTTCGGGAAAGCGAATTCTCCCGCGACCTCGGCAAAGCCGGCCTTGAGACGCTCGCCATCATCCTCTACCGCGAAGGCGCCACGAGAAGCGAAGTGGACTGGGTCCGTGGCGTGAACTCGGGGGCCACCATCCGTTCGCTCCTCCTGCGCGGCCTGGTGATGCGCACGGAAGATCCGGAAGACGCACGCAAGGTCCGCTACGTGGCGACCCCGGATGCGCTCGCGCATCTCGGCGTCTCTTCCATTCGCGAGCTGCCGCGATACGCGGAGCTCGCGCATGAGATTCGCGATGCGGAGAGGGCGGCGGAGACCGAAGACAAGCATGGACCTCAAGAGTGATTTCGCCGCGCTCAAGGAGAGCATCATCGAGCGCCGCGAGCAGCGGAAGCTCGGATTCGCGCTCGTCGCCGCGTGCGCGGTGCTGGCGCTGACGCTGCTTGACGCGCCACCTTCAGCGCCTGCACCCGCATCCGCGCCTGCGGGTGCTGCGGCGCAGGCGGCTCCCGACCCCTACGCGAACCTTCCGCTCGACGCGAAGGCTGCCGTCGTGTACGACCTCACGGACAACCGCGTGCTCTATTCGAAGAACGACATGGCGCAGCTGCCGCTCGCGTCCGTCACGAAGCTGCTTACCGTGTATGCGGCGGTGCATGAGCTCGGACTTTCCGCTCCCGTGACGCTCACCCCGGACGACATCGCCACGGAAGGGAACAGCGGCCTTAAGGCGGGGGAGACCCTCACGCTCGGCGACCTCGCGCGGTTCTCGCTCGTCATCTCTTCGAACGACGGCGCGCACGCGATGGCGCGCGTCGCGAGCGAGCGCGCCGGCGTGCCGGACGCGAGCTTCCTCACGGCGGCCGCAGCGGCCGCCGACCTGCCGCAGATGTATGCGATAGACGGTTCCGGACTCGATATCTCTACGGATGTCTCGGGCGGTTACGGTTCCGCGCTCGACGTTGCCGAGCTCGCGGGGAAGCTCCTTACCGAAGCGCCCTCGATAGCGGCGGCGACGACGCACGAGACCTTCACCGTCCGCTCCGCAGCGGGCGTTCCTCACACCGCGATAAATACGAACCCGTACGTCACTGCGCTGCCGGGCCTGCTGCTTTCGAAGACGGGCTACACGGACCTCGCGGGCGGGAATCTCGCGGTCGTGCTCGACGTGGGCATGAATCATCCGGTCGCCATAGTCGCGCTCGGCTCCACGGAGAAGTCCCGCTTCACGGACGTGAACACGCTTGCCGCGGCGACATTCAGCTATTTCGCGACCCATCCCGCGGACTGACCTTCCTATGCTTTCCGAATCCGCACGCGTCCTCATACCGTCCGTCGTTTCCTTCGCCATCGGCATCGCGCTCGCGCCCGCGCTCGCGCACTTCCTCTATCGGCATGCGCTCTGGAAGAAGCGCGCGGGGAAGGGGAATGGCATCGGCGATGGGAACGGCACGCCGCTCTTCGATGAGCTCCACAAGGAGCGCGAAGTCTCCACGCCGCGCATGGGCGGCGTGCTCATCTGGGTCGCCACGCTCGTCACGACGCTCGGCATCACGCTTTTGGGCCGCGTCTTCGGCGAACCGTTCTCGTCGCTCGATTTCTTGAGCCGCAGCCAGACCTGGCTGCCGCTCTTTGCGCTCGCCATCGGCGCGCTCGTCGGACTCGTCGATGACGTCCTCGAGGTCACGAGAGCAAAGGGCGGGCTTTTGCTTCGCTATCGCCTGCTCACGGTCGCCGTCATCGGGCTCTTCGCGGCGTGGTGGTTCTATGCGAAGCTCGGCGTCTCCGCCATCGGCATGCCGTTTATCATGGGCGGTTCGCTCCAGCTCGGGTGGCTCTTCATACCGTTCTTCATACTCGTCATGCTCGCGGTCTACGCCGGCGGGACCATAGACGGCATCGACGGACTCGCGGGCGGCGTCTTCGCCGTCATCTTCATGGCGTACGCCGGCATCGCGTTCGTGCAGGGCCAGTCCGCGCTTGCCGCCTTCGCCGCCACCGTCGCGGGCGCGGTGCTCGCATTCCTCTGGTTCAACATACCTCCCGCGCGCTTCTACATGTCGGAGACGGGCAGCATGGCGCTTACCGTCGCGCTCACCATAACCGCATTTTCCGCGGACATGCTCGGCGACGGCATCGGCGTGTTCGTCCTTCCGCTCATCGCGCTGCCGCTCACCGCCACGGTCATCACCACGGTCGTGCAGGTGCTCGCCAAGAAGCTCGGGTTCAAGAAGCCGTTCCTCATCGTGCCCATCCACCACCACTTCGAAGCGCTCGGCTGGCCGCCGTATAAGGTCGTCATGCGGTACTGGGTCATCACTATCATCGCGGGCGTGCTCGGCCTCGCCCTCGCGCTCGTCCGATGAAGCTCGCCGGCGACCGGTTGTTCGCTATCATCACGCTGCTTCTCGTCTCGGGCGGGCTCGCGGTCTTCTTCTCCGCATCCCTCGGCGTCCTTGCGAGCGGAACCGTCTCCTTATCGCGCATCGCCATCACGCAGCTCGTCCTCGGGCTCGTCCTCGGGCTCGGGGCGCTCGTCGCGCTCCGCTTCACGCCGTACCGGCAGCTTTCCCGCTACGCGTTTCCGGTGTACGTCGGCACGCTCCTCTTCACGCTCTTAGTGTTCGTGCCCGGCATCGGCGCATCCGCCAACGGCGCGAGCCGATGGATAGACGTGCGCTTCACCACCATCCAGCCGGCGGAGTTCCTCAAGTTCGGCGTCATCCTCTTCTTCGCCGCCTATCTTGCGAAGAACCAGCGCCGTCTTTCCGAATGGAAGGTCGGCCTTCTCGGCTTCGCCGGCATCGTCGGCGTTCCCGCGGTCATACTGCTCGCGCAGCCGAACACCTCGACCACCTTCATCGTGGGCGTCACCTGCTTCCTCATGTACTTCCTCTCGGGCGCTCCGCTCCGAGACTTCGCTATCATCATAGCCATCGGCGTTATCGGCGTCGGCAGCCTCATCGCCGTGCGGCCGTACGCGCTCGCGCGCATCACCACCTTCCTGCATCCCGCGAGCGACCCCACGGGCGCCGGCTATCAGATACAGCAGGCGCTCATCGCGATAGGTTCGGGCCGCGTCATCGGCCGCGGCTTCGGCCAGGGGGTGCAGAAGTTCAACTACCTGCCTGACCCGATAGGCGACTCCGTCTTCGCGACGATGGGGGAGGAGTTCGGCTTCATCGGCTCGGTCCTGTTCGTGCTGCTGTTCGTCGCGTTCATGCTGCGCGGCCTCGCCATCGCCGGCCAGTCCGCGGATTTGTTCGGCGCGCTCCTCGTCATCGGCCTCACGCTCACCATCTCGCTCTCCGCCTTCGTCAACATGGGCGCGATGCTCGGCATACTGCCGCTCACCGGACTGCCGCTTCCGTTCGTCTCTCACGGCGGGACCGCGCTCATGATGGCGCTCGCGTCGGTGGGACTCATCCTCAATGTCGCCGCGCGAAGGAGCAAGGCCCGTTAAGCGGAGACGGCATGCGGTTTGGAAGACCGCTCCGGGCCGGTGGCCCGCGTCTTAGTCTTCCAAACCGCATGCCGTCGAAGTGCGCTTCCGAACCGTGCACCCCGAGCCGGTTTTTAAATGAGTTCCCGGGCACGCGTTAACTGCTATACTGTCTTACATTCATGAAAATAGTACTCACCGGCGGCGGCACAGGCGGGCACTTTTACCCGCTCATGGCTATCGCGGAGTCCATCCACGACATCGCGCGCGAGGAACGCCTCGTCACGCCGCGCCTCTATTTCATTGCGCCCGATCCCTTCGACCGGGAGGCGCTTTTCGAGAACGAGATACTCTTCATCCGGAGTCCGGCGGGAAAGATGCGCCGCTACCGCTCCATCCGGAACCTGTCCGACCTCTTTCTCACCGCGACCGGATTCCTCTGGTCGCTCTTGCGCCTGTTCTTCCTGTATCCGGACGTCGTCATCTCTAAGGGCGGCTACACGAGCGTCCCCGTTACGCTCGCGGCCCGAGTGCTCAATATTCCCGTCATCGTCCACGAGTCCGATTCGCGACCGGGTCGGGCGAACCTCCTCGCGTCGCGCTTCGCGGCGCGCATCGCCGTCGCGTTCGCGAGTTCCATCGCCTACTTCCCGAAGAACGTGCAGGGGAAGATAGCGCGCACCGGCATTCCCATCCGGAAGACGCTCACGCGCCTCGTTCCCGAAGGCGCGCGCCAGTATCTGAACCTCGAAGGCGGCATCCCCGTCATCCTCATCCTCGGCGGTTCGCAAGGTTCCGCGCGCATCAACGATACCGTCCTCTCCGCGCTTCCGGAGCTCATCTCGTACGCGGCGGTCATACACCAGACCGGCAAAGACAACATCAGGGAGGTCACCGAGACCGCGAAAGTCGTGCTTGAGAAGAGCCCTCACGCGGACCGTTATCATCCGTACCCGTACCTCTCTGCGCTTTCCCTCGAGCGCGCCGCCGCGGTCGCGGACGTGGTCGTCTCCCGCGCGGGCGCGGGCACCATCGCGGAAATCGCCGCCTGGCGCAAGCCGGCCATCTTGATACCGATTCCCGAATCGGTGAGCCACGACCAGCGGACGAACGCGTACGCGTTCGCCGAGACGGGCGCCGCCGTCGTCCTCGAAGAAGCGAACCTTACGCCGCACGTGCTCGCGTCCGAAATCCGGCGCATCGTCGCGAATCCCGCGCTCGGGAAGACGATGGGGGAGCGCGGCGCCTCCTTCGCGGATAAGGACGCGGCGCGCATCATCGCCGACGAGGCGGTGGAGATAGCCCTTTCCCATGAGTAGCGTCGTCACTCGTTTCGCCCCTTCGCCGACCGGGTTCATGCACGTGGGCGGCGTCCGCACCGCGCTCTACGCCTGGCTCTTCGCGAAGAAGCGCGGCGGCACGTTCATCCTGCGCATCGAAGATACGGACAAGGAGCGCGAGGTCGCGGGTTCCATCCCGCACATCATCGAGTCGCTCCGCTGGCTCGGCATCGAGTGGGATGAAGGCGTGGACGCGGGCGGCCCGCATGCCCCGTACCTGCAATCCGAACGCCTCGACCTGTACCGTTCGTACGCCAAGCGTCTCATAGAGGCAGGGTACGCCTATGCCGACCCGTACACGGAGGAGGAGCTCGGCGCGCTGCGCGAGGCGGCCGAAGCGGCGCGCCGTCCGTTCCTGTTCCGCGAGCACCGGCCGGAAACGACGCTGCCTTGGGACGGCACCAAGCCGCTGCGCTTTCGCGTGAAGGACGTACGCCGTACGGTCTGGCGCGACCTCGTGCGCGGTGAGCTTTCCGCCGGAGAGGAAGCGCTCGACGATTTCATACTCATGAAGAGCGACGGCTATCCGACCTACAACTTCGCGCATGTCGTCGACGATATCGAGATGGGCGTCACGCACGTGATGCGCGGCGAGGAATTCATCTCTTCGACACCGAAGTTCCTTTCGCTCTACGAGGCGCTCGGGAAAGCCCCGCCCGCATACGCCACGATGCCGGTAATCCTCGGTCCCGACGGCAAGAAGAAGCTGTCGAAGCGCGACGGCGCGAAAGACTTGCTCGAGTACCGGAGCGAAGGCTACCTGCCCGAAGCGCTCGTGAACTACCTCGCGCTCCTCGGCTGGAACCCGGGAACGGAACAGGAATTCTTCACGCGCGACGAGCTCATCGCGGCGTTCGACCTCGCCCGCGTCCAGGTCGCGGGCGCGCGTTTCGACGACGCGAAGCTGCTTTCCATGAACCACTACTGGATGCGGCAGCTCTCCGACGAGCGATACCTCGAACTCCTTGCCGCGCCGGCGTACGACGCGCGCACGCTCGCGAAGATTACGCACCTGCTCAAGGAGCGGGCGCGCACCTTCACGGAAGCGCGCGCGATGCTCGGCGGAGAGCTTGGCTGTTTCTTCACGGCCCCGGAACCGACGGCCGGAACCCTTCGCGCCAAGGAGCCCCAGGACCGTCCCTTGCCCGCGGAAACGGCCCTCAAGAGCCTTCTTGCGGCCGTGCGGAGCCTCCCGCAGGACCTTTCTCCGGAAGCGGTCAAGGAGGCGCTCATGCCACTTGCCGATGCCGAGGAGGCGAAAGGGAAGGGAGGCAGGGGCGCGATGCTCTGGCCGCTGCGCTATGCCCTTTCAGGACAGGAGCGTTCTCCGGATCCCTTCACGCTCATCGCGCTCCTCGGCGCGGACGAATCCGTTTCGCGAATCGAAAAGGCTATTTCTCTGCTTGCAGACTAGCGCTCATTTAAAAGTCGGCTTGCTTCGGATGTGCGATTCGGAAGCGAACCCATGCAAGGCTTCCGAATTGCACATCCGTCGCTCGCCGCAGGTATTGAAATGAGTTGTGAATCGAAGTAAATCCGAGCGCCGGTTTACGGTGCGGTTAGTGTGCAGGTATACTAGGCTCCATGCTCCGTTTCCGCACGCTTTCGCTCTTCGCGCTTCTGCTCTTCGCTCTGCTCCTTATCCTTCCTAATCCGTCCGGCGTCTTCGCGCAGACGGCGGGACAGATACAGACGCAGATAGACCAGCACAACCAACAGATTACGGACCTTCAGTCCCAGATAGCCGAGTACCAGAAGGAACTCGACGCGACCTCGAAGCAGAAGAGCACGCTCCAGTCCGCCGTGAACTCGCTTGCGCTCGAACAGAAACAGCTTTCGGCGCAACTTTCCGTCACGCAGAACAAGATAGACTCGGCGAATCTCGAGATACAGAAGCTGACGCTTTCCATCGGCGATGCGCAGGACCGGATTACGTCCGACGAGAACGCGGTAGGCAAGGCGCTACGCGATCTTGCGACCGGCGGAGAGCCCGACATGCTCGCGCAATTCTTCGGCGCGCCTTCGCTCGCGGACGCATGGACGGCGGCGGACCAGGCGGATTCGTTCAATCGCGCGCTCGCCGCGGACATCAGGGACCTCGGGAACGCGAAGCAGGCCTTGTCGGACAACCGCGATGCGGTCGCCGCCACGAAGAGCCAGCTGCTCTCGCTCCAGAGCGACCTCACGACGCAGAAGCGCTCGATTGACGCGAACAAAGCGGCCGAACAGGCGCTGCTTGCGGAAACGAAGAGCAAGGAAGCGAACTACCAGAAACTCATCGCCGACAAGCAGGCGTCCGAAAAGCAGTTCGAAGCGGAGCTCGTCTCGCTCCAGAGCCAGCTGAACCTCATCGTGAATCCGGGTTCGCTGCCGAAAGCCGGCAGCGGCGTGCTTGCCTGGCCGTTCTCGGCATCATTCATGGATAACTGCGCCGCGCGCGCGAGCGTGTTCGGAAACTCGTTCTGCATCACCCAGTACTTCGGCAATACCGCGTTCGCGACCCAGAACCCGCAGGTCTACAGCGGACACGGCCACGACGGCATCGACATCGCAGCGCCCATCGGCACGCCGGTGCACGCGGCGCTCTCCGGCGTGGTCTACGGCACCGGCAACACGGACGCGGTGTACGACTCGAACGGGCACCGATGCTATTCGTTCGGAAAATGGGTGATGCTGAAGCACGGCAACGGACTGAACACGATGTACGCGCACCTTTCCGAAATCGACGTGTCGGTGGGGCAGCCGGTCACCATCGGCGACGTCATCGGCCTCTCAGGCATGACGGGCTACGCCACCGGCCCGCACCTCCATTTCGGCGTGTACGCCACGGAAGGCACGAAAATCATGACCTTGAAGCAGTTCCGCGGAGCGACCACGGGATGCGCGAACGCGAGCATGCCGGTCGCGACGCTCGATGCGTACCTGAATCCGCTTTCGTACCTATAGCGCGGATTCGAAGCGAGGCGCTAGCGCCCGGCGTGCGGCAGCTTCACCCACTTGTTCGCGGCGCGATGCCATGAGGAGACATCCGAAACCTGGATGGCGTCCCATAGTTCCTTCGCGGACTTCGTATAGAGCTTCTCGTCGCGCACCTTGCGGCGCGTGTCCGCCAGTTTCTTCGGCAAGAGGGAACCGCGCTCTTCGAGTTCCTTGAGTTCGAGATCGACCTCCAGGTTGTCCGCATCCTTGACGAGCTTCGCCTCTATCGAATCGCGCTTCTCGTACCGCGCGAACGCGTCATAGAAATCGGGAAACGAGGTTCCCGCGAGCATATCGCTCGCGGAACGGTCCTCGTCGGCGGTCACATAGACCTTCTGCACGTAGCTCGCATCGCCGGTTCGAGACTCCGCCAAATCATGCATGAGCGCCATCTTCATGATGAGCGCTTCGTCGCCGCTTCCTTCCATGCGGGCGATGAGGAGCGCGAGCCACACGACGCGGTACATATGCTCGAGGTCGCTCTCCACCTTCATGCCGAAATGCTGGCGCCAGCCTCTATCCATGCATGCGAGCGAACCCATCTCGTAGAGGAGCTCTATGTCGCGCGAATGCTCCCCGGATTTCTTCGTCATGCGCATACTATACGCGCTTATCGCGCTTCCGCATCACGCATCGCCCACAGGATGAGCGCGGCGTACGTCCGGTACGGGCTCCACCGCTTCGCTATGCGGGAAAGCCGCTCTCGCGAGACGCCGCGCGGAAGCCGGTAGAGCGTCTCCATCGCCCGCGCCAGTCCGAGGTCGCCCGTGGAAAAGACATCCGCGCGGCCGAGCGCGAACATGAGGAACATTTCCGCGGTCCAGGGGCCGACGCCCCATATGCGCACGAGCATCAGCGAGGCTTCCTCTTCGGGCAGCTTCTTAAGCGCGGAGAAATCGAGCGAGCCGCCAAGCGTCGCGTTCGCAATCGCTTTCAGCGCCTTCACCTTCGCGCTCGACAGGCCGCACGAACGGAGCTTCGCCGCGGGAACCCTGCGTACGTTTTCCGGCGTGACTTCTTTCACGGCCGTTTCGACGCGTTTCCATATCGCACTCGCTGCGGCAAGGCCGAGCTGCTGACTCGTGACTGAGCGGCACAAGCGCTTGAAAAGCACGTCACGGCTCCTTGACCCGGCAAGCTTCTTCGGCAGCCGCTTCCGGTGGGGAAGGGCGGCGGCATAGAGACGCGCATCCGCCCGTTTGAAATGCGCGAGCGCGCTATCCAGTGTCGGCATGCGGCGAGTCTAGCACGGCCTCTGCCGCGCGTTATACTGGGCGCATATCGGCTAAGCGAGATTCGCACCCGTATATTTTGCGACCCTTATGTTCAAACTCATCATCTTCATCGTCCTTGCCGTGCTCGCGCTCTCGTTCTTCGGCATCTCGATACGCGCCATCGCGACCTCTCCCGTGGGCCAGGACAACTTCCTGTACATCACCCAGGTATTCGTCGATATCTGGAACGCCTGTGTCGCCTTCATGACGCATCTCGTCGCGAACGCGACGGGCGGCCAGGCCGGTTCGTGGTAACATCGGATGCTCGTGCGCTTATCCGCAGTCATCATTTTCACCGTATGCAACCGGACCCGAAGCAGATCAACATAGCCATACCGGCAGACGCGAAGCCCGTATTCTCGAACACGACCCAGATGTCCGTATCGGACGACGCGGTAGTCATCCAGTTCGCGTACGTCCGTCCGAACGGGGATTCCGGCACGCTCATCTCGGAAATCGTCCTGTCGCCGAAACACGCGATAGAGTTCAGCAAAGCACTCGACGCGACCATCAAGAAGCACTTTACGCGGCATCTGGAGAACTCGTGAGTTAGAGCGAAATTGCCGGCCGCCGATTGTGCGGCCGGGGTCAAAAAGCAGAATGTGCGACATGAGAGTGCCATGTCGCACAATCGCGCCTATCTTTTCCGACCCTGAGCCTTCGGCATAGGATCGTAAAAAGCGATTGCGCGACATGAGAGTGCCATGTCGCACAATCGCGCCTATCTTTTCCGACCCTGAGCCTTCGGCATAGGGTCGGAAAAGATATATTGTGCGACTCTACAGTATAGGAACCCTCCTAGAGAAACGCCTATGAAAGGAAGCCCTACCCTCCCGTACCTCCGGAGCGCAACGCGATGATGATGACCTGCGCGAGCGAGATGACCGTGCTCGCGAACCCTGTCCAGAATGCGTAAATCTCAAGGTGGGTGAAGAAACCTTTCCCGAATCGTCTGTTGTGCCGAGCCATGGGGGATAGCATACCGCATTCCTTGCCCATTGCACCGGTCCTGTCCACAGCCCGCTTCCCTGCTCCCCGCGCGGGCAACGGGCAAATGAGCGGGAGCAACGGGCACGATGATTTGGAAGCCTAAAGAGAGTTCGCTTCCAAATCATCGTGCCCGTCGCGCCGCTCCACCATTCACAGCCTCACGCACCCAAGAAGATGGAGAGGCCGGGTCCTTATTTATTTTCCGGTTACGAACGTGAGGATGAGATGCATGAGCGAGATGATGGTGCTCATGAGACCCGTGAGGAACGCGTAGAGCATGAGGCGCTTCGAATGCTTCCCGCGCTTCTTCGCATGGAGCGCCGCGGAGAGCAAGCGTTTCTGGCTGTAATCGAGTCCGGCCATACGCTAGCAGGTGACGTTTGCGACGATGTAGTCGTACGCCTCGTCCACGGAATCGACGATGTGGAAGATGTCGAGGTCCTGCGGACTGATGGTCTTATGCTTCTTGAGAAGACTGCTCTTGAACACCGCGAGGAGCGGGTCCCAGTAGTCCCTGTCGAAGGCGACTATCGGCACGCGCTTTATCTTGCCGGTCTGTATGAGGGTGACGATCTCGAAGAACTCGTCGAGCGTGCCGAATCCGCCCGGGAAATAGATATAGACCTCCGATGCGAACGTGAGCATGACCTTGCGCACGAAGAAGTGGTCGAACTCGAGCGATTCGGTGAGATACGGGTTCTCGCGCTGCTCGTTCGGAAGGTGGATGTTGAGGCCGACGGATGCGCCGCCCGCTTCGTACGCGCCCTTGTTCGCCGCCTCCATGATTCCCGTGCTGCCGCCCGTGATGACCGCGAAGCCGCGCTTCGCGAGCCGCCCCGCGAGTTCCTTCGCATCGTGATAGATGCGGTCTTCGACGGAGCAACGCGCCGAGCCGAAGAACGATGCGCCGAGCCCGTACCGCTTGAGGAGCTCGAACCCGTCCACGAACTCCGACATTATCTTGAAGATGCGCCACGACTCGATCTGCGCCGGCTTGCAGACGAGCGGGGAGCGCTCCGCGGGCATAGTGGCCTTCCCCTCCTCTATCGCTTCGCGGAGCATGCGCGCGGTGTCGTGCGGCTCGTTGACCGCGCTTCCCTTTCCGAACGCCGCGGGACCGGTTACGTGTTTTGCCATGGGATGTCGTACTGCATGAAGTCCGGTAACAGCTTCCTAGTATACGCGAGACGCGCCGCGACCTCCGCATGTGCATAGGCGCCGTTAAGCGCATTGTGCGGCGCGGGCTCGGACGGAAGGCCGCAGTAGCGAAGCGCGTAGTCAAGACTGATGGCGTCGTGTCCGTTCTTCTCGGGTATCAAGACGCCGCGGACGGTCATATGCATCCACGCGAGCGTATGCGTATCGATGCTCCGGTGCGGAAACGGCGATTCGACGCGCGCGCGCTTCGCCGCCGCGGCGACGAAGTCGCGGTCGAACGAGACGTTCTGCCCGAGGAGCGTCCGGTCCTTCGGCCGGTCCTCGGCCCACGCGATGAACGCGCGGACGAGCTCCGCTTCCGTCATGCGCGAAGGGTCCGAAATCTCTTCGCGCGTGAAGCCGTTGACAGCGAGCGCGGCGTCTTCCACGTGCGCGCCGTCCCATATGCGGCACTCGCCATAGAACTGGTTGGCGGGCTCGTCCATGTCGAGCGCGCCGATGGAAAGGATGGAGTCCCGGTGCGGATCAAGCCCGGTCGACTCGACGTCAATCGCGATCATAGGGACAGCTTATAGCGTTTCGCTTCGGGCGTACAGTTGAAAGCACGCGGATAGCGTTCCCGAATCGAGGCTTCCGGGGAAAAGCCGCCGCGCGAAGGCGACGTTTCGGAAGCCTAAAGAGAGTTCGCTTCCG
>JAGWYL010000018.1 GCA_018969385.1 Patescibacteria group bacterium | reverse complement strand
GCGGGCGCGCTGCCGTTATCCCCAGGAGACTCTTCGCATCTAAGGGTATGCTTCCTAGAGTCCGTTTTGAAACCTTCGGCGAGAGAGCCGCGCAGGTTTTGCAATGAGCGCAAGGCACCCCGTTACCACAAAGAACACAATCATATGAAATTCCTCGCAATCTCGGGCAGTCTCCGAAAGGGTTCGTACAACAGCGCGCTCCTGCGCGCGGTCAAGGCGCTTGCGCCCGCGGAACATTCCGTGGAGCTCGTGTCCGCCGAAGAAGTCCGCGCGCTTCCGCTCTTCGACCAGGACCTCGAAGCGAGCGCATACCCGGAAAGCGCGACGGCCCTCAAGGCGCGCATCAGGGAAGCGGACGCTGTCATCGTCTCCACGCCGGAATTCAACCGCTCCATTCCGGGAGCCCTCAAGAATCTCCTCGACTGGTCCACGCGCCCGTACGGGGACAATCCGTGGGCGGGGAAGCCCGTGTACGTCATGGGCGCGTCAAGCGGACAGATAAGCGCCGCGCTCGCGCAGTACGACCTCAAGAAGATACTGCTCTACTTCAATGCGCGCGTCATGGGCCAGCCGGAATTCTACATGGGCCCAGCCGGAGGGAAGTTCGACGAAGCGCTCAACCTTACCGACGAGAAGACGAAAGAAGCCGTCGTGAAAGCGTTCGCGGCATTCTCCGAGTTCGCCAAGTGACGCGACCGCCCTTCGCCCAAACAAGCTACCGTCCGGACGCAGAATGTTACTATATATACATATATAGTAACATTTTGCGTTTGCACTGCGTTCGAGCCAAAAGACGGAAGTGCACGGTGCCTTTAACGCGTCCGTATCTCTAGTATGCTGTGCGTATGACAGGCGTGTCGGACAGGGAACTGATATGCGCATACATCCGAAGCCGCGGCGAATGCGTGCTCGCCACGACGGATGGAAGCGGTAACCCCGAAGCGGCGACTATCGAGTTCGTGATGGATGCGGATGGGAGCATCATCTTCGATACGTCGACGAAATATCGGAAATACGGAAATCTTCTGCGCAATCCGCATGTCGCCATCGCGCTCGGTAGCGAAGCGGAAAACAAGGGCGCGCAGTATGAGGGCATCGCGCAAGAACTCGTCGGTGCCGAACTCGACGCGGCGAAGAAAACGTATTTCGCGGCAAATCCTGATGCGAAGAAATGGGAAGCGTTGCCGGAAACCGCGTATTTCCGCGTCACGCCGACTTTCATGCGCCTGCGCGACTATGCGAACGAAGAGCGACAGGAAATCGAATGGACGAAAGCTCGCGATTGATTAGAGAAGCTTCTCTTAAGGGTCATGTACGCATGAGCATGCTCGGTAAACGAATCGTAGTGGTTGGCGTAAGCGCAGCAGGGAAGACGACGTTCGCGAAAGCACTCGCGGAGAGAACGAAGCTTCCGCTCGTACTCATGGATGCCGTCATGTGGAAGCCGGGCTGGAACTATATCGGTGACGAAGCGACGGATGCGCGTCTTCACGAGCTGAGCACCGCACCCGAGTGGATAATCGAGGGCTACATCACGACTTCAGCCCGCGCATTCCTCTTCGAACGTGCAGATACCGTAATCTATCTCGATTATGCGCCGCACGTGAATGCGTGGCGCTACCTGAAGCGCTGGTTCATGCACCGAAAGCGTCCACGTCCAGAGCTCTCTGGCAGTCCCGAGCGGTTCAAGGCAAGTCGGTTGAAACTCGCATGGACGAAAGGGGAAGCGAAGTTCCTCAACGCGAACCTGGCGCGCATAGACCAGACAAAACTCGTCACCCTTTCTTCGTCAGGAGACGCAGATGAATTTCTTGAGGAGCTGCACTCGGCATAGCGCCTAATCGAGACGAATACCTCGACTCGGCAATCGGTTTGTGGCATTGTTCGCCACGGAGCTAACGAGTGGAGGAGACCATGAAGCTGCCGCGCAGCATTGTGGCTCTCTACCACAATGTGTTCAACATAAAGTTCGCGATACTCTCCGCGGTCATAAACGGCGGAATCGTCATCGCAGTCAACTGGTCGTACGGACCGGACGCATACTGGCACGCGGGTTTCTCGCAAGCACTCGCGTCATTCTTCTCGACCGGCGTGACGGCACGTGTCGTGCAGCATTTCTCGTTTATACGGTCGCCCTGGCGCTCGTATTTCTGGGGAAGCCTCGTGCCGGCAACGCTCACGTTCGCCATGAGCTTTTCCGCGCACTGGTACAACGGCACGCCGGAACTCCTGTATAGCTGCATGCCGGCGACGACGCTCAGCTACTTCTCGAGTTACGTGACTAACTACCTGACGCGGCATGGACACTTGCTTCCCGGCAATTATCCGAAAGACCGCATCCTTTAGCGCCCTGCCGGGTTTCTCCGGCGGGGCATGTTCGTATATCTGGTACGATAGCCGCATGAAGCAGGCCGTACTGTCCGATAGTGGAGCATCGCTTCCATGACGTATGGAAAAGCGACCGCAGATCGGCATTGGCGTGATGATTCAGAATGAGAAGTGCGAAGTCCTGATGGGTCTTCGCAAGGGTTCGCACGGGGCGGGGGAGTGGGCGTTTCCGGGCGGGAAGCTCGAATTCGGCGAGACGGCGCAGGAGACCGCGCGCCGGGAGGCGCGCGAGGAAGTGGGACTCGAAGTCGGCGACCTTGCGCTCATATCCGTCGCAGACGAGATGCGCTACCTGGAGAGCGACGGCAAGCACTTCGTGAACCTCACGTTCCGAGCGCGCGCCTATACCGGAGAACCGCGAGTCATGGAACCGGAAAAGGTCGCAGAGTGGCGCTGGTTCCCGCTTAGCGCGCTCCCGAAGGACGTTTTCGAAAGTTCGGCGCTCGCGCTGCGGAACCTGGAGGAGGGAAGGCTATACCGTCCTACGCACACATAAGCTTCTATGCAGCTAGAGCGCGGCAAACTGAAATGCGAAATGTTACTATATATGTATATATAGTAACATTTCGCATGAGGATGCGTGCGTCGCGCTGCCGCGACGAAAACACAGCGGGCGCCCCAAGGGGCGCCCGCTGTATTTGCGTTTCCGCAAAGTCCCGGATTACCACGTGCCGCCGTACGCGTGCATCATGACGGGGCCGTAGCCGCCGTATCCGCCCATGTACGCGAGCGCCGAAAGCCGCCCGAACTCGTATCCGCACCAGAAAATGAGGAGCGCAGCGATGATGGTTATGAGGACCCGTCCCGCCATGTGGGAGTGGTTATGGCACCAGCCTATCCCCGAATGGCACCCGCACTCCTTGTGCATCTCTTTCTCGTTGTCCATATCTATATACGGTATGCTAAGGCGATGAATAACGCCGTAGGTACAGTATAGCCCATGTTGAAATACGCAACCACGCATCTTGATGCGTTCTTCCTCGCGATGCTCGTATTTACGCCGCTCGCGGCGTTCGCCGAATATGCGGGCGCCTCGCCGGTCCTGGTCTTCGTCCTCTCCGCGCTCGCCATCGTCCCCTTGGCGAAATTCATCGGCGCGTCCACGGAGGAGATAGCCTCGCGCACCACGCCGGCGCTCGGCGGGCTCCTGAACGCGACGTTCGGCAACGCGACCGAACTCATCATCGGCATCATGGCGCTCCACGCGGGACTCGTGGAAGTGGTGAAGGCGTCCATCACGGGTTCCATCCTGGGGAACCTCCTGCTCGTGCTCGGCACGTCCATGGCGGTAGGCGGGTGGGGACGCGAACGGCAGACGTTCAACGCGATAGGCGCGAAGGCGAACGGCTCGACGCTCCTTCTTGCCGCGACCGCGCTCGTCATCCCCGCGGTATTCCTTTCGACCGCGCCGCCTACGGACGGCGCGGCCACCGTGGAAGCGGTCTCGCTCGCCGTCGCCGCGCTGATGATACTCACCTATGTCGCGAGCCTGTTCTTCTCGCTCCATACGCACAAGCACCTCTACGAAGCGGAGGTCGCGCGGTTCGAGCCGAAGTGGTCGACGGGCAAGAGCGTCCTCATACTGCTCGCCGCCACGCTCGCGGTCGCGTTCGTAAGCGACTTCCTCGTCGGTTCCATCAATCCGCTCATGGCGGCTCTCGGGTGGACGCCGCTCTTCGTCGGAGCCGTCGTCGTCGCCATCATCGGCAACGTCGCCGAGCACGTCTCGGCCGTCGTCGTCGCGCTCAAGAACCGCATGGACCTCGCGGTCCAGATATCGATGGGTTCCGCGACGCAGGTCATCCTGCTCGTCATGCCCGTGCTGGTCTTCATCTCCGTCTTCATGGGCACGCCGATGACGCTCGTCTTCACCCTCTTCGAGCTCGTCGCCATCATGCTCTCCGTCTTCGTCGTGCATTCGGTCATCGAAGACGGCGTCTCGACCTGGTTCGAAGGCGCGCAGCTCGCGGTGGTGTACTGCATCATCGCCGTCGCGTTCTTCTTCCATCCGTAAGGGCTCCGCTCGGTTGTCGCGAAAGACGGTACGCTTAGTGGCGCGCGCTCGTGCGCGATGTCCGGAGTCCGCTCGCGAGGCCGGTGTCAGTCTTGCGCAGCTCCGCTAGGCTGTCTCAAGACTGACACGCTTCGCTTCCTCCGGCCATCATCGCCCGAGCGTGCTTCCATAGCCGGCTTGTGTTTTCCTGAGTCGCTTTGCCGTCCTCGTCCGCGCTTTCGCGTCCGCTTCGCATGCTATAGTGCCCGCATATGGAGTGGAACAGAGTCACCTGGTATTCGTGGGTCGCGGCAGTCATCGTGTTCGGCGGCGTCTACGCTCTCGGCTTTTACGTGGGCACGCGCTACGAAGCCGCGCATGCGCCGGTCACGGCTTCGCCAAGCGCCGCCGCGCAGCCGGCGAACGCGGTGGTGAACGATGTCACGTTTAGATGCGACGGCGGGAAGACGGTGCGCGCCGTCTTCCACCCGCACGACGTGCAGCTCCTCCTTTCGGACGGACGGAATCTCACCGTGCCGCAGGCGATATCCGCGTCCGGCGCGCGCTATGCGAACGCGGACGAATCGTTCGTCTTCTGGAACAAGGGCGACACCGCATTCATCACCGAAGCCTCTTCGACCACGTTCGCGAACTGCGCGCTCATGCCGCAGCCGGAGTAACTAAGGCCCTGCACGCATTTCGCTCTGGGTAGCACGCCATGCCGCTTCCGAAAGCCATCGTCTTCGACCTCGACCAGACGCTGTCGGCGAGCAAGGTCAACATATCGCCCGCGATGGCGGGGCGGCTTACGGCCCTTCTTTCGCGCATCCCCGTCGCCATCACCTCGGGACAGAAATTCGAGCGGTTGCTCGAACAGGTCGCCGCATTCCTGCCGACCGAAGCGCTCGCGAATCTCTACCTCCTGCCGACCTCCGGTGCGGCGCTCTTCACGTTCGACGGGGCCGGGTGGCGTCCCGTGTACGAGGAACGCATTTCCGACGACGAAGCGCGTCGCATCATCTCGATAGTGGAGAAAGCGGGACGCGAGCACGGCATCATCGACGATGCGCAGCAGACGTGGGGACCGCGGCTCGAACATCGGATGAACGAGGTCGCATATTCCGGACTCGGCCAGAACGCACCCATCGGACCCAAAGAAGCTTTCGACCCGGACCGCGCGCGGCGCAGAGCATTCCGCGACGTGCTCATCCCGCTTCTTCCCGGCTACGAAGTGCGAGTCGCGGGCGCAACCACGATAGACATAACGAAAGAGGGGATAGACAAGGCGTTCGGCCTGCGCAATCTCGCGACACATCTCGGCATCCCGATTCCCGACATGCTCTACATCGGCGACGACTTGGGGCCGGGCGGCAACGACGAGGTGGTGATACAGACCGGCATACCGACGCGCGCGGTCAGGGACCCGGACGACACCGCGGCCTATCTGGACGGCCTTTTGGGCGAGACGCCGTAACCCGCTATGCACCCGGCGCTCCGGCGGGAGCGCCGGTGCGGAGTATACTTATGCCGCATCTCCTTATCGGCATCACGCACCTGGTATGTCAACGAATCTGAAAGTCCTGATAGCGGCAATCGTCATCATCGTTGTCGGCGGCGGCCTGTGGTGGCAGTTCGGCAGAGGAAGCGGGGGAGGAAGCGCGAGCGAGAACTCGCAGCCCGCTTCCGCGGCGCCCGTCTCGGACACCTTGCCGACCGGTTCGAGCACTTCGGACGCGTCCTTGCAGACGGACCTGAACGCCATCGACACGCAGATCAATAGCTTCGGTTCGGATAACGCAAGCGTGCAAAGCGGCCTCACCGACCAGCCGGTCCAGCAGTCTTCGCTCTAACCCTTCACGCAGCATGAAAAAGATACTCATATCGATTCTCGGCATCGCGTTCGCGCTTGCGCCGGCTTTCGCATTCGCGGACGGCGCGTCTTCGACCGCCGCCGCACCCGTTCCCGCGCACCCGGGTCCGTTCGCGTCGACGACGAACGCCGCGCGGCGCGCGCAGCTCCTTGAACGCCGCGCCGCGCTCGCGTCAAGCACCGAAGCGCATCGCGCGGCGATGGCGCAGGGCGCGCTCGAGAGAGCGAAACAGCGCGCGGACCAGGAAATAAGCCGCCGCGTGGATAACCTTACGAAAGCGCTCGACCGCATCGACGGCATGAAGCGCCTGTCCGACACCGAAAAGGCTTCCCTCAAGACAAGCATCCAGGCGCAGATAGATTCGCTCACCGCGCTTGGCGGCACCATCGCGAGCGAGACGGCGACGTCGACGCTGCGCGCGGACATACAGTCCATCACGAAGTCCTATCGCATCTACGCGCTCGTCATCCCGCAGAGCGCGCTTACCGCGGCGGCGGACCGCGTGCTCTCGGTCGCGACGCAGATGGACGCGCTCGCGTCGAAGATTTCCGATCGCCTTGCGAGCGCCGCCGGCGCGGGCACGGATGTCTCTGCGCTCCAGTCGGCGCTCGCCGATATGCAGGCGAAGCTCGCGGACGCGCAGGCGCAGGCGAACGCGGCGATAAGCGAAGTGTCCGCGCTCGCGCCCGATAACGGCGACCAGACGATCTGGCAGTCGAACCTTTCCGCGATGAAAGACGCGCGGAGCAAGGTCGAAGCAGCGCAGCAGGACATCGTCTCCGCGCGCAAGGACGTTGAGGGCATCGTGCAGGGAATCCGCGGAATCGGCACGAACACCGCGACGACAAGCCCGAACGGAGGCGGCAGGTTCGGCCCGAACCCCACGAACCCCGTCGAGCCAATAAACGGAAGCGGTCCCGGCGCTTCCGCGCAGTAAGGGGCGGTTCCCTAAGGACGCCGCAGCCTCTTGAGGCTGCGGCGTCTTCGTATCCTGCCGCTTGAAAACACCGACCTCGGGCGGGCGTAGTACACTAGGCGGACGTTATGCCGCCCGAACCGACCGACGAGGAGGTGGTCCGCCAGACGCTCGCAGACAAGGAGCGGTTCGCGGTCCTGATTTCGCGCTACGAGCCGAAGCTTACGCGGTACCTGCGGCGGCTCGGTGTCGGCGTCGAGGAGGACCGCGAAGATGTCCTGCAGAACGCGTTCCTGAAGGCGTATCGGAACCTCAACAGTTTCGATACGGACCTGTCCTTTTCGACCTGGATATACCGCATCACGCATAACGAAGCGATGAGCTTCTTCCGCCGCCGCAAGGCGCGTCCGGAAGTTTCGCTCGGCGAGGACGAAGAGGCGTTTCGCGCGCTGCTTGCGGACGATGCCGCGGACACCGCGGCATCGGCGGAGCTGCGCATCAACGGCGACGCGGTGAAGGAAGCACTCGCGGCGCTTCCGGAAGCGGAACGGGACGCGATAACCCTCCGATTCTTCGAGGACCGTTCCTATGCGGAACTTTCTGATATCCTTGAGATTCCGCCCGGGACGGTCGCGACCCTCTTACGCCGCGCGAAGGGAAGGCTCCGCGAACGGCTTGAACACCATGAACCATAAGCAACCCGACACATCCGCCTCCGGCCTCGCGTCGCGCGTCATCGCGCGCATCGAGGACGAGCACATCCGTCCGCGCCCGCGGTGGTATTTCATATTCGAGAACGGCGTGCTGTGGAGCGTCGGCGCGGCGGCCGTCATCATCGGCGGCGTGGCGTTCTCGGGCGCGCTTTACGATATCGCGAACGCGGGCTGGCAGTATGAAGCCGCGACGCATGACAGCCTCCTCTCGTTCCTCCTCGATACGGCGCCGTACCTGTGGATACTCCTCCTCTGCGCCTTCGTCCTCATCGGCTACTACAACATCCGGCTCACGAAGCGCGGGTACCGCTACCCGTTCTCGCTCATCGTCGCGGGTGTCGTGCTCACGAGCGCGAGCGCCGGCCTCGGGTTCTCCATGCTCGGGCTCGGGTCCGTCTTCGAGAACGCGCTCGGGAACGTGCCGTTCTACCGTCCGGAAGCTGCGCTCCAGCGGGAGCTCTGGACCCGTCCGGACCGGGGGCTCATCGCCGGCTGGGTCATAAGCCGCGACGCGACCACGAGCTCGTTCTTCCTCAAGTCCTTCGACGGTTCCCTGTGGTTCGTGAGCGGAGACGACCTGCGCGCGCGCGACGAAGCGCTCGTATCCGCGGGCGCGGAGGTCCGCGTCTTCGGCGCGCCCGCGATGGCGAGCAGCACGGCAAGCTCGACCCCGTTCCATGCCTGTTTCGTGTTCCCGTGGGGCCTTCCGCCGAGCCCGTTCCTGCCGCCTCCGCCGCATATCGCGACATCCGCGCCGCGGATGATCTTCCGCGATGAAACAAATAGCGCTGGCGCGCGTAGTGTACTATGTACGGGCATCCGCCCGTACGCATCGCTCCGGTCGTTGCGCTAGCAAGGGCCGGGCGCACTCCCGCATCTTCCGTTTGCAAGCACGGAAGATGACGGCGAACCACGCACGCCGGCCGCGAGGCTCCGGCGTGCGTGGTCGCCTTTCGGGCCGCGATACCCTGCTACCATCACGATTTTCCATGACTCCCGAAGAATTCGAACGCATCGCAGCGGACAGTTTCGGCCGCGTGCCGGAGCGCTTCCGCGCGCGCATAAAGAATGTCGCGCTCCTCGTCGAAGACCGGCCCGACGAAGAGACGCGGAAAGAGGAGGGCCTTGCGGACGATGAGACGCTCCTCGGCCTGTATCGCGGCGTACCGCAGACGGCGCGCGGGGATTTCTACAGCGGCGTGCTTCCGGACACCATCACGCTCTACCGGCTCCCGCTCCTCGAAGAGGCCGAAGAAGTCAGCCGGGAGACCGGCCGCCCGTTTCCCGAATGCGTCCGCGAAGCGGTCGAAGAGACCGTATGGCACGAAGTGGCGCACTATTTCGGCATGGACGAACCGGAAGTGGACGAGCGGGAACGCGAGAGAACGAACCGTTTCAAGCCGTAGCGGACCGCCTGCCGCGTTATGCACACCCCCTCCAAGCGGGGAACCCGTCTTCCTGAGAAAGGGCTATCCTTATAGGAGCGGCCCCGGGCTTTTCGGACGAACGCGCCGCCCTTACCAGCGTAAGCATCACTTTCATGGCTAAAACGCTTGCAATCATCGCCGGCATCGTCGTCATCGTCGTCGGGCTGCTCGGGTTCTTCGCGAATCCTCTCGTCGGCGCGGGCGCGCTCTTCGTCACGAATACGGCGCTCGACGTGCTCTACATCATTATCGGCATCATCCTGCTCGTCGTCGCATTCATGGCGACGCAGCAGTCGGCGCTGTGGCTCAAGATCATGGGCGTCGTCTACTTGGTGCTCATGGTGCTCGGGTTCCTCATGGGGACGCCGGTGCTCGGGTTTCTCGAGGTGAACGCGGCCACGAACTGGCTCCACCTCATCCTCGGCATCGTGCTCGTCGCCGCAGGGTACTATGGCCATTCCGAACCGGGCATGGCGCCTTCCGGCATGGGCGGCATGCCGCCTTCGGGAAGCCACCCGATGTAGCGGAGATTCCGCATGGACGGATTCGCGGCGGCCCCAAAGGGGCCGCCGCGTCCGTCTTACGGGACCGGCCTCAAGCCCGCGCCCGTCCGTCCGTCTCGCTCCCGTGCGAGGAGGAACGCGCCGACGACAGAGCGAAGAGAAATATACTGATATATCGGTATATTTCTCTTCGCTCTGTCTTTGCTTTTGCATCTTCGTTCCGGTGCTTTCGTACGAAAAAACAAAGACCGTCTACAACAAGTGTAGCGGCCTTTATCGAAGCTTCAGTATGAGGGAGGAATCCTTCCCGCATATGAAGCGAGCGCGCCTGCTGCCAAGAATGCCTTTTCGGAACTCTGCAAGAAGATGACGATAGCCTTCGAGAGTTCAGAAAGGACCGGCGGCATGACGGACGCGAGGACGATGAGGAAGATGCCGAAACCCAAAGCTCGGAATATACCCATACGATGATGAGTTTATTTCTAAGCCACGTTCCGCAAGGAACATGGCGCAACAGACGGAGCCGTCGCTTCAGGGGCACTCCCCATGTAAAAGACCATTCACCCTCTATAACCGAGGGGAGGGTATACTAGGTCACATGCCGGGAAATGTAAACCTTGAAAAGGCGGACTTCGCCGCCGGGTGCTTCTGGGGCGTCGAAGCGGCTTTCCGCGAAGTCGCGGGCGTTACGGACGCCGTTTCGGGATATGAGGGCGGACACACGGAGCATCCCACGTACGAGAAGGTCTCTACGGATACCACGGGGCACGCGGAAACGGTGCAGGTGACGTACGACCCGGGAAAGGTCTCGTACGAGACGCTCGTGCGGAAGTTCTTCAGCATCCATGACCCTACCGAGCTGAACCGGCAGGGTCCGGATGTCGGCAGCCAGTACCGCTCCGTCATCTTCTACCGCACGCCCGAACAGAAAGAAATCGGAGAGCGCGTCATCGCGGACCTCGAGCGGCAGTATCACCCGAAGACCGTCGCCACGTCCGTCGAACCCGCGCAGGCTTTCTGGAAGGCGGAGGAATATCACCAGCGCTATGCCAAGAAGCACCCCGGCGCGGTGTGTCATAGTTAAGGTATGGGAATGGAAGAGGCCGGGAGATTTTCAAAGCCGAAGGACGAGACGCTTCGGAACGCTCGGACTGATGCGGAACAGCTGGAGACCGAAGCGCCGCCTGACACTCCGCAGCCTGAAGACGGCGCATTGCTCAAAGAGCGTGACGTGGCGAATCCTGAAGAGCTCGACGCGCGCTCCTATTCGAAAGAGCGTCTTTCGAAGGAACGGAGCGAGCTTTCCGCGCAGCTTTCAGCCGAACGTCGCGCGCTTCGCGACAACCTTTCGGAGATACGGGTCCGCGCGAGCCTGCTTGAGAAAAAAGTCGAGTCAGCAGGCTTCGATGCGGAACAGGCCCGCGCGGAACTCGACGCGCTTCGCGCGAAGCGCGACGAACGCGCCAATTCGCTCGTCGGCAAGGTGAAAGCGTTCCTCGGCATAGAGACCGGCAGCGACCGTGCCGTGCATGAGGCTATCGCCGAGACGCACGAGGAGATAGACGCGCGGAAAGCCGGACATGAAGCGGCTGCGAAAGAGTACGAGGACGCGCTTGGCGAACTTGCGAGCGCGGACGAGTCTCTCAAAGGACTCAAGGGGAAGATTGCCGAACACTACCAGAACGCGGAACTTTTCATGCAGCGGGACGTCGAGCAGATACTGCTTCGCAATAACGCGTTCATGGTGCATACGTTCCTTGAGGGGAGGGGTCGCCACAACGACAATTCGAACGTCTCGAAGGAAACCGGCTTCGCGGATGACCTCGACATCCTGCTCGCGTTCGAACCGTCCATCTCCGCCTCTTCCGTCATGCCGGGCGCGGACGCGGAGGGGAACATAAGCGCGCTCTGGACCGATGACGGCGCCGAGAGCGGCGTCCTCATCGCGGGCGGTAACGTGAGTCACGCGGGTATGCGAGACATCGGCAGCATCTCCGAAGGCATCAAGCGTCGTACGGCGACCGCATCGAGCAATATGAATGACATAGCGCGTCTTGATGAGATAGTGCAAGAACGCGGCGGAAAGCTCGGCGAGAACAATCGCGGCGCCTACAACGAACTCGTCGTGAACAATCCGGAAGCGGCGGCGTTCTTCAGCGCCGGCATGGCGGACGAGAAGGGGACGATGTGGATGACCGGCCTGAACACGCGCGAGCGCCTCAAGGAGGTGCATGATGCGTACGAGTCCTACAAACGCAATCCGGAAGGCACCGTGCCAGGTACGAGCTATGACGGCAATCCGGACGTGACGCTTCAGGAAGTCTACCGCCGGAGGCTCGCCGGATTCAAGCAGCGCGTGAACGATTATCGCGAGCGGCTCGAACTCGCGAAGAGCCGCGGCCTGCCCGTCTACGTCATGACGCCCGACCGCCGGTTCCTCGAGATACGCTCCGTGACGGATAGCGGCACCATCGAGACGGGCGAGGAGCTTACGCCGGCGCAGCTCGCGAAGGGGCGCGCGGGCCTTCAGCCTCAGAAACGCAAGGAAATAGGCCACGAACTGCTCACGCGTCCCCGCAAGATATTCCGCTATGCCGCGACGGAACGCGAAGCGCGCGAGATCCTGAAGGACATTCCGGACGAGGACGCGGCGGAGGGCGCGCGGGAGGAGCGCGGACCGCTGCCGTTTACGCGCGCATCGCTTGACGCGGTGCTCGACAATCCCGCGCACACGCCGGAGGACGTGCTTGCGCTCTTCGACGACCGGTTCGCCGACGCGTACGGGAAGGGCGCCGGAGTGTCGGAGGGATATACCATCCGCGAGCACACGGGCATGGTGCTGAATCAGTTTCTCAAGTATTTCGGCGATGCGCTCCCGGAAGAAGACCGTAAGGTGATGGAGACGATGCTCGCCATCCATGACATCGGTAAGCCTGCGGCCATCGCGGCCGGTTCGAAGTATGACCAGCATCGGTACACGACGCCTATCGTCCGCGAGACGCTCGAAGGACTCGGCTTTGGCGAGAAGGAGGTCGCGCTCGCGACCGCGCTCGTCGACGGCGATCCCATCGGCGATTTTCTCAAGGGAGGAAGCGTATCGCGCGCCGCGGAACGCATCGTGAAGTCCGCGCGCGAGTCCGGCCGTCCGCTCGACGGATTCTACGGGCTCCTGAAGGTCTTCTATCAGTCGGACGCGGGAAGCTACACCGAAGATGCGGGCGGCAAGCGTTCGCTCGATCGTCTTTTCTCTTTCGACCCTGAGGCAGGGGAGATGCGCTTCTCGCCGGAAGTCGAACGGAGGATTCGCGAACTCGACAGCGTCGTCAAAGCGACGGCGGAGCAGCCGGCATGAGCCGTATGGAGCCTGGAAAAGATTACGTGGGCGTTACGGTCGCATACTACTGTCATGACGGCAAGGGGAACTATCTTTTCAATAAGCGCGGCAAGAACTGCCGTGACGAGCAGGGGAAGTGGGACTGCGGCGCGGGCAAGCTTGAGTTTGGCGATTCCGTAGAGGACACGCTCCGAAAAGAGATACGGGAAGAATACGGCGCCGAAGTTCTCGAGTATGAGTTCCTCGGCTACCATGATGTTTTCAGAAAACGCGACGGCGCACCCATACAGTGGTTAACGCTCGCGTTCCGCGTCCGGCTAAATCCTGCCGAAGCGAGGAACAATGAGCCGCACAAGTTCGACGAGATAGGATGGTTCACTCTCG
Source organism: Patescibacteria group bacterium (assembly GCA_018969385.1). GTDB lineage: Bacteria > Patescibacteriota > Minisyncoccia > Phycocordibacterales > Phycocordibacteraceae > C7867-001. The sequence goes on along the minus strand of JAGWYL010000018.1, from coordinate 5,272 downwards.
ACGCGCTGCCGTCGCCGCTCCATCCGCAGGTGGAGGTGGAACTTGAGCGCTATCGCGGGCAGATGTAAGCTCGTTTCAAAACCTCCGGCCAGCGGTGCGCGGTTTGGAAGACTTGAATGGGCTTCTTCCAAACTGCGTACCCCGAGCCGGTTTTGAAACGAGTTCTAAGATTTCCGGTCGGCTCCTTTCTCGAACTTGAGGCACACGCTGTTGATGCAGTACCGCTTGCCGCCCTTTTCCACGGGGCCGTCGTCGAAGACGTGACCCAGATGGCTTCCGCAATGCTTGCAGAATACTTCCGTCCGGCGCATGCCGGCTGAATCGTCCGTACGCGTACCGACATTTTCCGCGACCGCAGGGTCGGTGAATGACGGCCAACCGGTTCCCGAGTCGAACTTCGCGGCGGAGGTGAAGAGCACGTTGCCGCAGACCTTGCAGCGGTACACGCCCGCTTCGTGATTGTCCGTGTATGCTCCCGAAAACGGCGCTTCGGTACCCTTGTTCCGGAGCACGGCGTATTCTTCCGGCGTGAGCTTTTGCTTGAGCGCTTCGTCATCCAAGGGCGTCGGTTCCATAGCGCAAGCTTACCACCATCCCGGACTTGCAGGCTCCTTTGTCCTCGCGTACGATAGCGAGAATCATGAAGCGAGCGGCAGTCTGGCTCATCCTCCTCCTCACCTTCGTCGGCATCGCCGACGCCGCATACCTCGCGGAAAGCGAGACGACGGGCACACCGCTCGTCTGCAATATCCAGGGACTCACCGGCTGCAATGTCGTCGCGCAGAGCGAATATTCGCGTCTCTTCGGGATTCCCGTGGCTGATTACGGCGTGGCTTTCTACGCCGTCCTGTTCGCGCTCGCGGCGCTTGAGGTGGCGCTCGTCGCCGTCGCCATCCGCCGCACCATCCAGGCGCTCGCGCTCGTGGGCGTCCTCACGAGCGCCGTCTTCGTGTACGTGCAGCTCGCCCTCATACATGCGATATGCATCTACTGCATGGCGTCCGCTTTCATCTCCCTTCTCATCTTCATCTGCTCGCTCCCGCTTGAGCATTGGCCGTCTAAGAAACGCGCGGACGCGCTTCCCATACGCCTTGGCGACGCGTAGCGGCGGAAGCGAAAGAGCCCGCTGAGCGGTTTTGCGGGCTCTTTCGCTTTCCGCTTCCGCTCGGGTATACTGCTTTCATGAGACGCTTCGCTTTCGTCATCGTTGCGGCGCTCTTCTCTCCGGCGTTCGCGTTCGCGGCTACCTTTAGCGGCGGGCAGACGGTCGTCGTGTCGGAACCTCCGTCCGGCAATACCTACCTCGCCGGCGCGGGCGTCTCCGTCACTGCGCCGGTTCCTGCCGACCTTACCGCGCTTGGCGCCTCCGTCGGCGTGTCGGGAGCGGTTTCCGGCGACGCGCTCATCGCGGGCGGAGACGTGAGCGTGTATCAGCCGGTGGCGGGGGATGTGCGTATCATTGCCGGCCGCGCCGTAGTCCGGGATTCCGTCGGCGGCGACCTTGTCGCGGCGGCCGCCACCTTCCTCGACACCGGCAGCGGCGCGAAGGATATCTTCGTCATCGGCGGCTCGGTATCGCTTGAAGGCGGCGCGGCGGGACCGGTCACGATTTACGGCACGGATGTCTTTCTCGCCGGTACGTACGCGGGCGACGTGCATGTCACCGCTTCGAACCGGCTCACGCTCGGCGAGGGGACGCACATCAAGGGCACGCTCTACTACGACGCTCCGCAGGAGGCTTCGGTTCCCGCATCCGCCGTCATAGACGGAGGCGCAAAGTACACGGGGCGTTCGTACCTGCCGACCGCCGCGGAAGCGCACGCGTTCCTTGCGGCAGGCATCGGCGTCTTCTTCCTGGTGAAGGTATTCGCGGCGCTCATCGCCGCGGCGCTCATCGTCGGATTGTTCCCGCTGCTCGCGCAGGGAATCACGGATGACGCGATAGCTCGCTCACCGCGCCACTCGCTCCTCCTTATCCTGCTCGGATTCGCGGTTCTCGTCGCCACGCCCGTCCTCTTGGTGCTCCTTTCGCTCACGCTCGTCGGCCTCGGGCTCGTCTTCCTCATCGGCACCGCCTATCTGCTCGCGCTGCTGCTCGCCTACGGCTATGCGGCCGCGCTCACCGGAAGCATCCTTGCCCGGCGCATCGTGCATCGCGACACGGTGCTCTGGCGCGATGCCGTGTTCGGCGTTCTCGTGCTTTCCGTGATAGGCGTCGTGCCGTTCATCGGATGGCTCGCCTGCATGCTCATCTTCGCGCTCGCGCTCGGCTCGCTCGTTTCCCGCGTCTATCACTTCGCGTTTCGCGAGCGCGATGAGGAGCTTGCCGCGATGGAGCTCCCGTAACCGATTTTTCGCATGACCATGCCCCCTGAAGGCTCTCCCGCACCCGCTTTCGTCCTCCCGGACCAGGACGGAAAGGAACATACGCTCGCGGAGTATCGCGGCCGGTGGGTCCTGCTCTATTTCTATCCGAAAGACGACACGCCGGGCTGCACCATAGAAGCGTGCGCCATCCGCGACCAGTTCAAGGATTTCAAGAAGATAGGCGCGGAGGTGCTCGGCGTATCCACGGATTCCGTCGCGAGCCACAAGAAGTTCGCGCAAGCGTACGAGCTGCCGTTCACCCTGCTTTCCGACGAGCACAAGGAGGTGGTGGGGAGCTACGGGGTTTTCGGCGAGAAGAAATTCATGGGCAAGACGTACATGGGTACGAGCCGCACTTCTTTTCTCATACGCCCGGACGGGACCATCGCGAAGGCGTACGAAAAGGTGAAGCCGGAAAAGCACGCGGCGGAGGTCATCGCGGATTTGAAGCGTCTCGCCGGATAGCGTAGAGTCAAGGGGCAGCAACACGGGGAGAATCTGATGCTGCTTTGGAAACTGAGAGCTGGGTACTTTATCCGGACCGCCGACGTCGAAAAGAATAACGGACATGCCGTCGACCTGTACTACAAGGAGTGCAACGGCGTGGTATACCGCGTACACCAGACCGGGGCCGTCCTTGTCCGGGGCGAATCGACGGAAGGAATCCGCAGGTGCGAGAGGGTCATTCGGGTGAATCACTTCCAGTGAGGGGGTGATGCAGGAAGCGGCTCCGCCATTTCAGGCGGGGCCGCACTTCGTTTATGATAGGGGAATGGTCTTGTCCAAGCTCGCGGCGCGCAAGGCACGCGCGAAGAAGATTGTCGCCTACCTGAAGAAGACGTATCCCGTCCCGAAGACCGAACTCGCGTACCGGACGCCGTTCCAGCTCGTCGCGGCGGTCATGCTTTCCGCGCAGTGCACGGACAAGGCGGTGAACCGTCTCACCGCGACTCTGTGGAAGAAGTACCGGACGCCGCGCGATTTCGCGAACGCGAACCCTGCGGCTTTCACGAAAGAACTCTCTTCCATTCCGTTTTATCGCAACAAGGCGAAAGCGATTATCGGAGCCGCCAAAATCATTCTGAATGATTTTGGCGGCTCCGTTCCTTCGAGCGAAGCGGAGCTCGTCACGCTCCCCGGCGTCGGCTATAAGACCGCGCACGTAATCCTCGGGGAGCTCTACGACATCTGGGAAGGCATCGCCACCGACACGCATGTGAAGCGGTTCGCCAAGCGCTTCGACCTTACCGACCAGGATGACCTCACGAAGATATCGAAAGACCTCGAAGCGCTTATCCCGAAGAAGGACTGGAAGTACGTGAACAACGGTCTCGTCCTCTACGGACGGTACGTGTGCCCTGCGCGGCCGCATGATTGCGCGGGGCATCCCTTGACGAAACTGTGGCCGCCCGCAGCGCACCGCTGGCCGCGCGCCTCCAAGGCTTCCTAGAGCGGCAGTTTCTCAATTGCCTTCAGGAGCGGTACCATGGGGGCATGCCTACGGTACGGAAGGAGCGCGAGCCGAAGAAGCGTCCCGTCGCGGTGTTCGACATAGACGGCACGGTCTTCCGCTCTTCTCTCACGCTCGAACTCGTCGAGCGGCTCATCGAGAAGCGCATTTTCGCTGCGGAGTCCCGTGAGAAGTACGAGCGCGAACGCGAACGCTGGCTCGACCGCAAGGGCGACTACCAGGAGTACGTGAACAAGGTGGTGGAGGTCTTCGTGTCGCAGATAAAAGGCGTTCCGTACGCGGCCGTCGCGGATGCGGCCGGAGAAATCATAGAAGAGAAGAAGAATCGCGTGTATCGCTATACGCGCGACCTCATCAAGAAGCTCAAGAGGGAAGGGTACTACCTGCTCGCCGTCTCGCATTCGCCCAAGTTCATCGTCGACGGGTTCGGATACGAAGCGGGGTTCGACAAGGTGTACGGATTCTTCTTCGCGTCCGGCGCTTCCGGGAATTTCACCGGCGAGGTTGAGGACGAGGACGTCATACGCAACAAGCAGGCGGTGCTTCAGCGGGCGGTGCGTAAGGAGAACCTCGCGCTCGAAGGCTCCATCGGCGTCGGAGACACGGAGAGCGACATTCCGCTTCTCGAATCCGTCGAGACGGCGATAGCCTTCAATCCGAACCAGCTGCTCTATCGCCACGCGAAGCGGCGGGGGTGGAAGATCGTCGTAGAGCGCAAGGATGTTATCTACGAGTTATGAAACGGGAACGGAGGCTATTGCCTCCGCGTATTTCTCCCTTATGAACCCCTTTTTCGTTTGTGGATTTGCCGTTCGCATTCCCGGCCCACGATGATAGCGATTTTCGTGAGATACGTCATCGCCATCTCGCCGGAGTCCTTCTCATCGATCGCGACGGCGAAGTCGTCCTCGATTTCCTTGAGCTCCTTCTCGGGGTCGTCGAACTGCAAACCCTCAAGCTCAAGCGTGGCTGCGATAATCGGCAGATCCACGGATCCCAGGTGCACGTATTGCCCCTTCAGGAGCGTTGACAACGTTTTAGCACGCATGACCGTCTCCCCATGTAAAGATTCACCATACAGGTACAATCACCGGTACCTTACGTCCGTATGACAACGACGTCAACGAGCGCGTCCAACGATAGCGCGATGTTCCGCCGCGTCGTCTGGGCGTACTATCGCAAGCACGGGCGGCACGACCTGCCGTGGAGGAAGACGCGCGACCCGTACAGGATACTCGTCTCCGAAGTGATGCTCCAGCAGACGCAGGTGGAACGGGTCATCCCGTACTATCGCGCGTTCCTCGCGAAGTTCCCGACGGCGCCCGCGCTTGCGCGGGCGCCGCTTTCCGAAGTGCTAAGGGCGTGGCAGGGGCTCGGCTATAACCGCCGCGCGAAAAATCTCCACGCCGCCGCCAGAAAGATCGCGGAAGGGGC
>JAGWYL010000017.1 GCA_018969385.1 Patescibacteria group bacterium | reverse complement strand
TGATTGTCGATGCTGAAGAGGGTCGAGGTCGCGTACGCGGAGGTCGAAGAGCCGATGGCGAACGCCATCGTCGTTGACGCATACGGCATGAGCTGGATGCCGAGCTGCGCGAACGGCGAGGTCGAGGCGATGCCCACAAGACCATGGTTCGTGAAGGTGGCGGTTTGCGTGCCGTCGTTGAAGAAGCGCAGGTAGTCTTCGTTCGTGTTGTTCGTGTCCGCCGTTATCTTCGTATCCTGGTTCGCGTCTATGACTCCGCCGAGGCCCTGCCACACGGCGTTATCGCCATAGCCTTCGAACTGATGCGTGGAGGTGTTGTACCGGACGTAGCCGACGTCGCCGACGGAGGGACGTTGTGCCGAGGTACCGACCGGCAGGCGCATCGCGTCCGTGGCGAAGATGTCGAAGGTGACGGCGGGGGTGGAGGTGCCAAAGCCCAAACGGCCCGTATTTCCGTCGACGTAGAGGAGCGGCGAGGAGGTGCCCACGGTGAGGAGACCGTTGCCGTAGGGCGAGGAGGTGCCCACGGCAAACGAACCCGCGAACGTGCTCGTAGCCGTTGACGTGGTCGCGGTGAAGTACCCCGCGATGGCGTTAGTGCCGAGCGACGACGAACCTTCGACGGAAAGCGCGTACGAGGGCGTTGAAGAGCCGATGCCGACGAATCCGGCGTTCGTGATGCGATACACTTCCGCGCCCTGATCGTTCTTCGCGATGAATATCGGCTGCGTGGAAGTCGAGTTCCGGATATCGAGCAGCGCCGCCGGAGAAAGGACGCCGATGCCGACATTCCTCGTGGACGTCGCGTACACGAAGCCGTTCGTATCGATGGCGAAGGAGCCGGCGAACGTGGACGTGGCGGTCGTGGAGGTCGCGACGAAGTACGGCGCACTGATGTGACCAGTCGCGCCGATGATTGCCGGAGTGATGGTGCCGGAGACCGTAAGGTCTCCGGTGACGGTCGTGGTCGCGAGTGCGGTCGCACCCGCGATGAGATTATCGAAATTGCCGTTCGTGCCCTGCACGGTTCCCGCGTGCGTGACATCGCCGCCGTCGAACGTGCCGCCGCTGATGTCCGGATTACGGAGGATGAGGTTCGAGAGGTCTTGAATCATGTTCACCTGCTGCACCGTGGTGACGTTCGTCGCCACCTGGTTGCTGACCGGCTGAATCATTCCCGCGACGGTGCCGAGTATGTTCGCGCGAAGATTCGCGAGCGACGTGTTCACGAAGTCCTGCGTGACGCCTTCAACGATGGTCTGATACGTCGGATAGCTCGATACCGCCATGACGCGCGACGGCGCGGAAGGCGTCGTCGACGCGGCGAGCTGTGCCGGATGCGAAGGCGCGGGGATGTGCGGCACGACGTATGTCGGAGAAGGACCGAAGAGGACCGCGAGCGCATCGGTCGCGTGATTGAAGAGGCTGTTGATGGTGTCATACGTGAAGAGCGCCGCCTCTTCTCCGGCAGCCGTGACTGAAGGCGGCAGGACCGCGGTCACGGCCGCACCGGCCGACGTACCGGCGAGCGCGAGCTGTGCGGCGACGGGCGCGACAGCGGCCGTGACGGACGCGTGAGCGGAGTCCGAAGCCTTCGAAAGGTCGAGCGCAAGCGTGCCCTCCGCACCGAGGAACGCATCTTCGCCGGACGCGAGCGCGAGCGCCGATGTCCGCGATGCGATAGCGGGCAGATTCCCGCCGACGGCTGCGGCTTCATACGCGGCGTTCCCGAGCGCATACACGGCTCGCTCATGGAAGGCGAAGACGGCGTCCGACGCGCGGATAACCGAGGAACCGAGCGCTATTTCGGCGCGCACGCTCGCATTAAGCGTGGCGGGTATCGCCGCCGCGATTCCGTATGCGCTCCCCACGTACGTGCGCTCGACCGCGGGAAGCGCCGCGGCGGTAAGCCGCGCGAGCGTGTCGCCGGTTCCGTACGCGCCGTTCGCTGCGCTCGCCACGATGCGCGGCGCGGCGTCCGCGTACGCATAGACGCCGCCCTCATACGCGGAAAGTATCCCGTGCGAAAGTCCCGTGACGAAATTTCCGACTGCGAGCGTGCCGCCATAAAGCGCGCCCGGCGCATGCGTAAGACCATCGCGCGCGGAAACGCCGAACGAAAGCAATGCGGAACCGCTCGCGCGAAGAAGTCCGAGGTACGCATCTCCGGCACCGGCAGCGGTTCCTTGTGCGGCTTGCATCGCATCGCTCGGCATTGCGGCGACGGACGCCGCAACGTTCGACATGCTCGTAAACGGATGCGCGGTCATGCCTGAAGCGGCAGAGAGAACGTCGTTCACGAACGAGTCGTACGCGAGTGATGCATCGGGCTCTGCGGTCTGCGCATGAGGAAGGTTGAAAAGGGAGAGGCTCGCTCCCGATGTGTCTCCTCTCGTCGCATAACGGTTCGCGGCATCGCGCGCGATGAGCGCGAAGGGATCCGGAAGCGCGACGCCGCTCGCCTCACGAAGCGCGAGCGGTGCGCGATGCGCGGCGATGACGTTCGAGACCGTGTGGCTCTCTTCGCCGACCCGCAGTGCGATATCGTTCGCGATGTACCGCGCGCCGACGGCCGTCTGCGCGAGCACGTCCGAAACGCTGCCAAGCGCCGCATCAAACACGTCCGCGCGGGCGAAGAGAGCGCCGCCCGAAACCGCCGCAACGGCTACTACCACGGCAAGCGCATGGGTTTTTACCCAGGCCGGAACTACGACACGCGAACCGAGCTTGTCGACGGACGCGATGACGGGCGGAGCCGCGACACGCATCACGCGAGTTGGCAAAGATCGCGCAGAACGGTATTCCGCCTCGCGCTCCTGCGCCAGCGATTCCGCCCGCTCGTTTTTTCTCTCCCCTTGTTCCTTGATGAACGCATCGAGCGATTCCTTCTCGACGAGCCATGCCCGTCCGACGCGAACGCTGCTGATTTTTCCGGACCTACAGAGACGGGAAATGTAATCCGGAGTGTACCCGGAATATACCGATGCGTCCTTTGTCGATATCAGATTTTTTTCAAGGAGAGGATGCATGTCGGATATCCGAATTCTCTATAGTTTACAAGGCAATTCCGATTAATCAGAGCATTTCTTTGTGGATAAGAATCGTGAAAAAAATCAGTAGACTGACCCGCGCGAGTGTCGAGTGAAAATGAAGAGCGAGATTGCAAAAAAGTGACCCTTCGACGGCCGAAAAATCATCCAAAAGGCCCGTTCGGTGTATCCAAGCACGACCAAAAGTCGAAAATTACGCGCGCGAGTCGAGCACGGCAGCGAAAAATCGGAAATTTCCCCAAGGCAGTCTCAAGTTCATGCAAAACAGACAATATATCGAGCAGCGTGTGCGGATAGCGGATATAACCATATATACCCTAGTGAATTCGGCGAATGGGAGACATCGCCAGTACCTACCGTGTCCAAAATTCCTCACAAGACTGCCCTTGCGCGCACTCAAAGGACGAATATTCACAGTATAAAGGCTCACACCATCCAAACTCGCTGGATGGCGTGATAACGTATTCCAATACTGATTCACTCACCTAAGCTGCGCCCGCTCTCTAGGCTATCTATATGCCCATACTTTCTATATATAAATGTATGACGACAGGCGACATTCATGACCTGGCATTACCCAATGCCGTGAGCGATAATATTTTAATATATCGTCTACACGAGACGAGATATCCTTATTTAATAAGTGTTCTCGTGCCGCTAAGCATCTGCAGTGCTGCCGCATTGTTTAGAACAGATTCTGGAATCCGTACGAATCCTGTTCCAAGTACGGCAGTAAATACGGCGACCACCGCGGCAAGGACGAGGGCAGACCTTACCGCTAAGCCCGTGCTGGATATTCCTTGCCCCCGTGTCTTTGCGTAGGCGGGGTATGGCGCCTCTTCTTCTTCCAACTGCGCCTCGCGTGAATTAGAGACTCCCTGGGCCGTTTCTGTGGCTATCCGGCTGATCCTTACGCTTTCATGCTCGTCCTCCACGGGAATAGAGGCCGTGAGCGGCACGTCTTGCGGCAAATCTTCCCTTATCTTCGAGATGTGAACGCTTACGCCTTCCGATTCTCCCGCATTCTCTGGCGCTTCTGCCTCTTCCGCAGCCGCCCGGGGTTCTGTGGCTCCCTTTTGAGGAGAGACGCGCGCGGAGAACCATTCGCTCCACGCGGCATGCATATCGCTCGGAATTGCTGCATCTTTCCGTTCCGGTTCGGGCGCGTCCTGCCGTATAGGCTCGACTGGTTCCGCCGCCTCATGGACCTCCTCTACGCTCTCATGACCATATCGTGGTGCGTCCCAAAGCGCATCTATGGAAGGGATTGCCTCAACCTTAGTCTCCGGAGCGGCGGACGGGGTCTCTTCCTCACCGAACCTATGCGCACGTAGGGCCGAGTCCGAAATATACCAATTCCGGCCTATGAGCCTCGCCTCAACACGGCCTTCGCGGCACAGCTGGCCTATGTAGTCCTTCGCGTAGCCCGTTATTTCGGCTGCGCGCTTGGACGAGACGTATGTCTTATCCCCTATGGTTATCTCATTCATGCTTGGATTATATAGATATCTTGGCTCGCATGAAAGAGATTATACACACCTTGCATTCCTCGAGCTTCGAAGATAAGAATGCCGCCTATTCGGCGGCATTCTTATCGAAACTCACTTCAAAGCCGTGCTCTCACTCTATGGGGTCAGGGTCTTGTGGCAAGTTCCAGCGTCTGGCGTCACTTACGCCCCAGCTCCTTCACGAGGAGCTTCCGCAGCACCTGCGGGTTCCCTGCCCCCTTGCTGGCCTTCATGGCCTGTCCTAGGAGGTACTGGAGCGCGGCATCCTTTCCGGAGCGGTACTCGACGACGGCCGCGTCATTCGCCTTGATGACCTCGCCTACGACCGCTTCAAGAGCGCCTGTATCGCTTACCTGCAGCAGTCCTTCCCGCTTCGCCACGTCCGCTGCCGAGCCTCCATGCTCCGCAAGGTGCGCGAGGACGTCTTTCGCGCCGCGAGAGGAGAGCTTGCCTTCCATGGTCATGCGTATGAGCTCGGCAAATGATTCCGGAGCGATGTTCGCATACGGTTCGCCGCCGTGCTGCGCATACCATCCGGCCAAGTCCGACACGATGTAGTTCGCGGCGCGCTTCGCCGCTTCCGGATCCTGCGCGAGCACGCCGAGGACGCGGTCGAAGAAGCTGCTTCGCTCCGGAAGCGCCGCGAGGTATTCGACAGCCTCCGCGGGTACGCCAAGCGCGGCATAGCGCGCGCGCCGGGCATCCGGCAGCTCCGGCAGCGTCGCATCAAGCGCCGCGTCGGAGAACTCCGGATAGAGCGAGCGCTTCAGCTTCGGGAGGTCCGGCTCCGGGAAGTATCGGTAGTCCGCGCTTCCCTCCTTCACGCGCTGGCGGAACGTCTCCTGCTTCGACTCGTCCCAGCCGCGCGTCTCCTGCTCCACCTTCCCGCCGGACTCGATGAGCTTCGCTTGGCGCGCGACCTCGAACTCGATAGCGCGTTCGACCGAACGGAACGAGTTCAGGTTCTTCACCTCGACCTTCGTTCCGAGCTTCGCGGGATCGGCGGAAACGGAAATATTCGCTTCGATGCGCATCTCCCCTTTCTCAAGGTTCGCATCGCTCGCGCCGAGCGTGCGCAGCAAGAGCTGCAGTTCGCGCGCGAACTTTCCCGCCGTCGCCGCATCATGGATGACCGGTTCCGTAACGAGCTCCATGAGCGGAACGCCGGCGCGATTGAAATCGACAAGACTCTTTCCGCCCGCATGCGACGAGCGCGCGGTGTCTTCTTCAAGATGCACGCGGGTGACGGCGACGCCGGAAAGTTCGCCGCCCGCGACGAGCGGATATTCGTACTGGCTGATCTGGTACCCCTTCGGTATGTCCGGATAGAAATAGCTCTTGCGGTCGAACTCGCTGTAGTCCGCGAGCGTGCCGCGAAGCGCGCGTCCGACGCGAAGCACGTGCCGGACCGCCTCCTTATTCATCACCGGAAGCGTGCCGGGGTGCGCGAGACACACGGGACATACGTTCACGTTCGGCCGCGTCTCCTCCGGGTCATTCCGGGAGTCGCAGAACATCTTCGTCTTCGTCTTGAGTTCGGCATGTACCTCAAGGCCGATGGTGGGGCGAAACGTCATGCCCGCAGTATGCCGTATCCGATGCCCGCTAGGCAAATCCCCTAACGCTACTTTGCGGCCGCGCTAAGACGCCTCGCGAGCGCGTCCGAGAACTTCTTGAGCGTTTCCTCGTCCTCGACCGACAGTTCGCCCACTTCCCTGCCGCACGCGGCGGCTAGCGCCGCCTTTTTCGTTTCCCGTTCGCCACCCTCCACGAGGTCTATTTTTGACAGTATGACCCACTCCTCCTTGCGGACGAGCTCCTGGCCGAACGACTCGAGCTCTTTCCTCACTTCCCTATAGGCCAGAGCAGGATCATCTTGTTCAGCCGAGACGAGATGTACAAGCATTTTGGTGCGTTCTACGTGCTTAAGGAATTTCGTACCCAAACCTCGGCCGGACGAGGCGCCCTCTATGAGGCCCGGGATATCGGCGAGAATGTAGCCGTAAAAGTCTCCGAGATTCGGCTCGAGCGTGGTGAACGGATAGGCGCCGACCTTCGAGCGGGCGCGCGTGAGCGCATTCAAGAGAGAGGACTTCCCCGCATTCGGCAGACCTACGAAACCCGCGTCCGCGATGAGCTTCAAGGTGAATTCGATATCCCCACTCCCTCCCGAAAGACCAGGCATCGCCTTGAACGGATTCTGGTTCGTTGAGCTCTTGAAGTGGGCATTGCCGAAGCCGCCGCGCCCGCCGGAAAATACCGTGACCGGTTCGTCCTCTACGGTGATGTCGAACTCTTCTCCCGTTTCCACCACGCGCGCGGTGGTGCCGACAGGCACCTTGAGGACGCTCGGGGCGCCGTCCGCGCCGTGGCGTTCCTGGCGCGAACCTGCCTCGCCGTCCTTGGCGCGGAACTTCTTTTCGTACCGATACTGTGCGAGCGCCGCGAGATCGCGCACGCCGAGGAGGACGACGTCGCCGCCTCTGCCGCCGTCTCCGCCCGAAGGCCCTCCCTTCTCCTTGCCGAAGGCATGGAGCCAGCGGACGACGCCGTTGCCGCCCCTTCCCGCCTGCGCATGTATGGTCACCTCGTCTACGAAAGCCATGATTTCCTCACACTACCAGAACTCGCCCCAAAAATCCCCTCAGCGTGCCGGCGCGGTATTTGCCCCGCTGTCCGCGCGAACCGCGCACTCCGAAACCGGCCGTCAGCGTTGCGAGCGAGAAGTGTCCTCGGCCGCAGCGCGGCGGCCGTCACCGGCTCCCATTTTACGCTGACCTTCTTTCATACCGACTCTCATTTCATGCCGGCTCTCACCCGGTTCTCATCCGTTCTCAGTTCTCACCCCCTTCCATCATCTGCCCCCTGCCCCCAGTGCAAGAATGAAAATGTTACTATATATACATATATAGTAACATTTTCATTCTTGCACATATGAAAAAGAAGATGTCGGAGCTTTCGGAACAGGAGCGCATCAAGACCTTGGATACCCTCTACACCGCCGCAAGCGGCGTGCGCGGCCGCGATGGCATGAAGCAATTCCTGAAGGGACTGCTGACCGAAAGCGAGCGCGTCATGCTCGGGCGGCGCATCATCATCGCGCGCCTCCTGCTTCAGGGCGCGGACTACCGCGAGATAGCGGAGCGCCTTGGCGCAGGCCACGCCACCATACGCATGGTCGAACACTGGCTGTCCGGCCAGCTTCCCGGGTACGAAAGCGCGATTCAGGAAGCGGAAAAGGAATTCGGCAAGCGGGAGTTCAAGAAGAAATACGCGACAAGCATGCTCTTCCGGCTCAAGAAGCGGTACCCGCTCCACTTCCTCCTCTTCCCCGAACCGAAATAGCAGGGCAAGGCCTCGAGCCATCCCGCCGCCCGCCAGCAAACGCCCGAGGCATAACTGGAACGCAAAATGTTACTATATATACATATATAGTAACATTTTGCGTTCCGTGTTTTTCGTGTTTTTTCGTCTTCCCTAGCTCAGACTTTTCCTTGATTCATCGAGAGCTTGAAGCTTCAGTCTTTCTCTTCCCCATCCGCTCGCGCAAGAGCTTGTATGCGACGAGGAGGAGCGAAAGGACGGTGAACGCAATGCCGGCGTCATGCGCGGCATTGATTCGGTAATACGGGAAGAAGTCGGGACCAAGACCGGTCCAACTGACCGGCGTCGTGGCGACAAATATCAAGCAGAGCGGTAGGAACCATGCCGAAAACTTGAGCCAAGATTTGAATACGTTGTGAGGCACAAGGATAACAGCGACTGCTATGAGAATGGTGGGCAGTGCAAAGTTAGAGAGTGGTTGCGTAAATGACAACGCAATCTGATGAACCCAAGTCCCATAACAAGTTCTTAGCACATCAATACACCAGTTACTCGCTGGTGCGAGGGCCGCGCCGACCAGTGTAGTCAGAAGCGGATACGTTTGAGTAAGTTTATATCTCATACTTGGCGTTAAAGGATGTGGAGTATGAATCGCCACGCGTTATATATTCCATTATAGACTGCGGCGGCTACAGCAGTGAACCACGGTTGTTGAGAAGCGGCTGCGTATACCGACGCCGCCTGCAGATTTCCGGCCGACACGGTCGAGCTTGCCGACTCGGGTCGAGCGCGCGAAGCGGTAGCTGGTAGCGTCTGGGTGGCCATACGCAAGGCACGCGTTGCAGACGTCGCTTCCACATGCACTTCCTTAGCAGATGCCACTGCGGCGTCCTTCGTTGACGAAGCGACGCCTTCCTGCGTTTCCGTCGAGATTGCTGTGCTCGTAGACACGACTTGTGCCGGTGCAGGAACGGAAGCTACGACCGGAACGGATATGCTCCCTGCACTGGCGGAGGCACCCGAACCTGCACTTGAACCTCCGGAACCGCTCGCCGCGCTTCCATCGCCAGCGCTGCTTCCCGTCGTCTCACTATCGGAGGACTGCGGCGGTTGGTACGTCACGGTCTTCCCCGCTTGCGGCACTACGGTTATGACGTCGGAGCCGTCGCCGTTCTCATCGACGGAAAGCTGCCCTGCACCGGACACGCTACCGGAGACGGCGAGCGTCGCCGTGGTGTTCGCGGTAGTCGGAACGTTCGTGATGGAACTGCTCGCCGTTATCGTACCGCCTTCTGACTCTTCCAGATCAAGAGAGAACGTACCTGCGGCTTTCCCGTGCATCTGAACCGTATACGACGAACCAGCCGGAGCGATGACGTACTGCGTCTCGCCGAATTGGCCGTACTCAGCGCCTGATATGTTTTGTGTCACTGATCCGTTCGCGGAAAGCCCCGTAGCGTTTCCGGAAGAGTCAGTCAACTGAAGGGTTAGCGGCGAATGGAGAATGAAAATAAGCTTCTTATCTTCCTTTATAGGTTTGGGTTGTGTCGGATATATGGTGTCAGGCTGTCCGATACTGCTCGCTCCGAGAAGACCATTTATGAAGGAGCGTACGTCTGCTGCAGCAAATATGTCTGCGTGTTTGTATGTTTGCCCTGAGGTTCGAAGGATTTTATTCAAGTCCACCCAATACCTATGCACGCTCGTGCTGCTCGCCATCTGGAGCGCGCTTGGGGTCGGGACAGTGCCGTCTCCGTCTTCCGTAAAGATAGGCCGGTACTCCTTTTGGAAGGCTGCATCTGCATTTGCAACCTTCGCAAGCGGATTGTCGTAAAAATCGATTCCAGCGACGGTATCGTTCCCCCACCCCGCTATCTGGTCGACTTCTATGCTGGCTGGCGGCGTCCACGTATCAAGCGCGGCGTGCGCTGTATTCGCATAATGAATAAGGGTCGGGTTCAGGATTTCTAGAGAGTTGAGATCTGCTTCGTCTGGCTTCTCTCTGTCACCAGCAGCTGCGAGCAGGAAGTCGTCGAGCGCGCTCCTATTCGCGATTGTCGAACCATACGCGTCCGCCTCTTTCTGGTACAAGGCGCTTTCGAACTTCACGACGGGGAGCGCGTTGTCCGGTGCCGTGCTTTCCAAGTAATCTTCCGACGGCAGCAGGTGATACGCCATGGGAGAGTCCTGAGCGAACGCGCGAGCTGCGGCATTTGAGACTATGGGAATGTCGTAGTGATATATGCCTGCGTTGTAGCCGACCAGGAGCGAGCCTATGTCTTCCGGCGCGCCGGTCTGCGGCACAGCCACGAGAATCAGCTTATCGACGAGCTTGGACGCCTCGGCATCGCCGAGGCTCTGCAGCAGCTTCTTCGCGACCAGGCCGCCGTTACTATGCGCGATTATCGTAACCTTTCCCGTTGCGGAAGCCTGCGCGAGCCGGCGGAGTTCTTGGACGATGTACGGCGTACCCGTCGCTTCTTCGTAGTAGATGCGGCCGTCCCGCTCTGCGCCGTTCGCGATGAGGTCATCGAGCGAAAGACGCCAGTCGTACGCGATAGGCTCCCAGGCGCGCATGTCGATGGTCGTCGATGCGACGAGCGCATCCATGGACCCCATGAGTGGCGCGTAAAAACTCGCGCCACGAACGGTGTCAAGGACACCTCCTTCTTTCGTGTATATGTCGGGACATATACTCTCGCCGTTCGCATCAAGAAACAGCCTGCGAACTTTCGCGTCGCCCGCGCCCGATAAGACGCCGAGATTCGAATCCGCCACGGGGTCCCACAGCTTTTCTTCTGCAGCACCACCGCAGCCGGTACCTTCGTAGAGACGGCTCCCTTCGATACCGGGCAAGAAGAGCACGCTGTCGACGGCTGGCGTCGTCGGTGCGGGTGGTGGTGGAGGTGGCGCAGTGACTGGAATGGAGCGCACGACATCCGGCGCGGCGACATAGTCTTCATCACCCGGCTGGCTCGCAGTGATTGAGCACGTGCCGACCGCAGTGAATGAGAGCGTGCTCCCTGAGAGCGTGCACGCGCCGTTCACCGCGAGCATAACGGGTAATCCGGAACTCGCGGTAGCCGAGAGCGTTACCGATGAACCGACCTGAACGGTATGCATAGGCACTTCTTCTACATATATGGTGACGGTCACAGGGTCTGACAAGCGCGTTTCGCTGCCGGAGCCGTTGGGTCCCCAGATGGACGGGTCGTCGCAGAGATAGTACGTAAAGGAGTCCGTGCCGACGAAACCGGCTTCAGGGCGATAGCGGAAACTGCCATCAGAGAGGAGTGCGTAGTTCATCGTCTTCCCGTTCGCGGCATGACCCGCGTTATGCGCGGGAGGTGTGCCGTCACATAACCCCTCACGGGGATATGCCGGATCGAGCGTGTCGTTTGCGAGCGTGCTCGATGCGGTCGCGCCAGGAAGATTGCCCGCGACGAACATCGTGTCCGCTTCCATCGCATACGCGTCGTCCTCGGCCACTGCGCCGGTGCGCTCTGGCACCGGCGCTGCGGGGATGCTCGACGTGGCTTCCGGAAAACCGACGAGCGTTATCATCTGCGACGACTTTCCGACCTTGATGGTCACGGTCGCGGGGCCTGCGAGCGTCTTCGGATGCGCGGACGCAGGGTCGTCACACAATATATAGGTGAATGAATCCGTGCCGACGAAATCAGCTGCTGGCTGATATCGGAATGAGCCGTCGCTATACAGGATGAATCGCCCTGTTTGATGTGACGGACCGGTATCATCGCATACGGCTTCAGCCGGATAGGACGGGTCGAGCGTATCGTTCGACTCCGTGCTTGAGGCGGTTGCTTCGCCTATGGAACCGGCAATAAGAACGGAGCCCGCGTCCATGCGGTATTCGTCATCGGCCGCGACCGATGACGGTGTGGATGACGCGGTCGAATCCGTAGATGTGGCATCGGCATGTGCAAGGAGCGGGACGCTCGTTCCGATGCATGCAAGACTTATGACAAGCACGCGTGCAAGCCCGCGTTCCATCTTCTGAACATAGCATGCACAGCACGGGCGAAGGCCTTGCCTTCGCCCGTGCTGTGCACATCCATGCGGACGAATCCATGCGCGGTTGCGGAAGACGAATCGCGCGTTTCAAACCGGACCTGCGCCAGTAAGAACTCCGATGCAAAATGTTACTATATATACATATATAGTAACATTTTGCATCGGGGTTGGGTGATTGCGGAGTTGGTGGGGTGTCGGGGAGTTGCGGTGTGTTGGAGAGTTGCTGAGTGGCGGAGAGTTGCGGGGTGACAGGATGTCGAGGTTACGGAGTGGGATGTCGAGGCCCGGAGCGGAAACGTAGGGCGCGAGATTACGGGAAGAGAGATGCGGGGAAAAGGCGCGGGCGGATGTTCACGCGTGAACATCCGCCCGCGCCTTCCAGATTTCGAGCGAAGCGCGGTCAGGAAATGAGTTCCCAGCCTTCCTGCGCGATGAGACGCTCCGCTTTCTTGTATTTGAGCGTCATGGTCTCGTTTCCTTTCCGGATGGCGACGGTGTCGTTCCTTCCCGGAGTCGCCGCCGCGGTCACAGGCACCGGAGCGCTCCCCTCTTCCACGCCGGACGCTTCGAGCTGCGCGCGGACTTTCGCTTCTTCCGCGCGGATGCGGGCGTCATCCGCGGGCGCGATGCGCGGGAGCGCTTCGCGCACGGCATGCCTGATGCCCTCTTCCATCACGCGGAAGCGCTGGAGCGCTTCGCGGCGGTATTCTATGAGCGGGTCGCGCTGCCCGTAAGCGCGCAGCGATACGGAGCGGCGCAGATATTCCATCGTCTCCAGCTGCTCGAGCCAGAACGTGTCTATGACCTGGAGGAGCAAGCGGCGCAGGAGGGTGACGAACGTCTCTTCGCCGAATTCCGCGCGTTTCTCTTCGTACGCCTTCCCGGCAGCCTCGTCGGCGTTCACGTA
Organism: Patescibacteria group bacterium; assembly: GCA_018969385.1. Lineage (GTDB taxonomy): Bacteria > Patescibacteriota > Minisyncoccia > Phycocordibacterales > Phycocordibacteraceae > C7867-001. Next base: position 6,223 of record JAGWYL010000017.1, on the reverse strand, counting down.
CTCGCGCACGATGCCTTCCACTTCCTCCGCCGTCCCGATGAGCGCGGCGGCGCGGCGCGCGTAGATGGCGAGGCGCTGCGTATTCATGACGTCGTCATACGCGAGCACCTGCTTGCGGGAATCGAAGTTGAATCCTTCGATGCGCTTCTGCGCGGCTTCGAGCGAACGGGAAATCATCGGACTTCCGATAGGCTCGTCTTCGGGAATCTTGAACGTGCCCATGACTTTCTTCAGCGTCTCCGACGCGAACACGCGCATGAGACGGTCTTCGAGGCTTACGTAGAACTGCGTCTCGCCCGGGTCTCCCTGGCGGCCGGAACGTCCGCGCAGCTGGTCGTCTATGCGGCGTGCTTCATGCCGCTCCGTGCCGATGACCGCAAGGCCGCCGAGGCGCGTGACCTCCGCATGCTCTTCCGGTATCACGGGCGAACCGCCGAGCTTGATGTCCACGCCGCGTCCCGCGAGGTTCGTCGCGACCGTGACGCGGCCCTTGCGTCCGGCCTGCGCGATGATTTCGCCTTCGCGCTCGTGATTCTTCGCGTTCAGCATCTCATGCGGGATGCCGGCCTCTTCGAGGTAGCGGCCCACGACTTCGTTATCCTCTATGGAAACGGTGCCGACGAGCACCGGCTGTCCTTTCTTATTGAGCCGCCCTATCTCCCGCGCGAGCGCACGGTACTTCCCCTCGGCGGACTGGAAGATGAGGTCGTCGTGGTCGGCGCGCGCGACCGGCTTGTTCGTCGGCACGGCCACGACCTCAAGGCCGTACACCGTATAAAACTCCTCTTCGGAAGAGAGCGCGGTGCCGGTCATGCCGGAAAGCTTCCCGTACATGCGGAAGAGGTTCTGGAACGTCACGCTCGCGTACGTGCGCGTCTCCTGCTTCACCTCCACGCCTTCCTTCGCTTCGATGGCCTGATGAAGCCCTTCGGACCAGCGCCGCCCTGGCTGCAAGCGTCCGGTGAATTCGTCCACGATGACGATTTCCCCGTCACGGACCACGTATTCCTTGTCCTTATGGAAGAGCGCCTTCGCGCGCACTGCGGTCTCAAGGTGATGCGCGTACTTTACGCCTCCTTCAGTATAGATATTCTCGAGGCCGAGCGCTTGCTCCGCTTTCGTGATGCCCGCTTCGGAAAGCTGGACGGCTTTCTGCTTCTCGTCCACCGTATAGTCTTCGCCTTCCGAAAATCCTCCGACGATGGATGCGAAGCGTTCATAGAGCCGCTCCGCATCGCCCACGGGTCCGGAGATGATGAGCGGCGTGCGCGCTTCGTCGATGAGGATGGAGTCTATCTCGTCCACGATGCCGTAGTAGTAGCCGCGCTGCGTGAGCTGCGAAGGATCGTAGGCGGTGTTGTCGCGCAGGTAATCGAAACCGAGCTCGTTGTTCGTCGCATACGTGATGTCCGCCGCGTACGCTTCCTTCTTCGTGACGGGACGCAGATAATCGTAGAAGACGCGGAAAGAACCGGTCTCGTCGCGCGCTGCGTCTTCCTCTTTCGCGACGTGAGAAGGGTCATAGCGATACGCGCCGGAAGAAGTGACCACGCCGACCGAAAGGCCGAGGTAGTCGTACACCTCCCCCATCCATGCGCCGTCGCGGCGCGCGAGGTAGTCGTTCACGGTGACGATGTGCACGCCCTTGCCGGCAAGGGCGTGGAGCGTCGCCGGCAGCGTGGCCACGAGCGTCTTCCCTTCTCCCGTACGCATCTCGGCAATCTTCCCGCGCGCGAGCGCGAGCCCGCCGATGAGCTGCACGTCGAAAGGCCGCATGCGCGTGGCGCGCTTGGCGGCCTCCCGTACGAGGGCGAACACGTGGGCGATGTCCGCGTCGGTGAAGGCGTCGCCGGCTCGGCCCTTGAGCCCGTCAAGGCGCGCCTTGAGCGCTGCGCGGTCGAGCGCGGCGAGTTCCGCTTCAAGAGCGGCGGCGGCTTCGACGACCGGGCGGGCGCTCCGGACGAACGAAGCGGATTGGTTCTTCGCGAAAAGGCTCGTAAGGGGATTCTTCATGCTCAGATGACCTACTATACGCTTCCGGACGGCAAAAGAAAAACGCCCCGAGCGGGGCGTTTTTCTTTTGCGAACTAGCGACGCTTCTTTGCGGACTTGCGCTTCGTGGTCTTCTTTGCTGCCTTGCGCTTCGTCGCCTTCTTCGCCGTCTTCTTCGCTGCCTTGCGGCGCTTCTTTGCTGCCATAGTGATGTTGCGAATTAGGATTGAGGCTTATAAGTCGACCCATTCGCGCGCGAAGAAAACATTTCATGCGCAAATGTCATACATGCATTATGACGCGCGCACGAATGAAAAATTACACGCGGCATGCGATGTGTGGATAACTCGCACACTCAACATTGCATCGTGTCCGAGCTGCGCGAAGAGACTGTAGCGTACCAAGGCGAGTCTAAAAGCGAATGTGGTGCGAGAAACAGATCATCGGCGGACACATGCAGCAATGCAATGTTGAGTGTGCGAGATAACTCGTTTACGCTATGCTGCGCGCGATGCGTGCTTTCAAATGCCTCAATGACTGTCCACGTCGTTTCAGCGACCACTCACGGTCGCGTGCCTCCGTCTCATCACTGAACGCTTCGTAGTATGCAAGCCTGAACGGCCTTCTAAACGACGTGGAGAAGGACTTTCCTTCCTGGTGCTCTCGAAAGCGGCGGCGCAAATCGTTCGTAGAACCTATATAGAGGTCCCCGTCCGCTTCGCTTCGAAGCACGTAAACATAAAACATACTTACGCGAGCGTGCGCACTTCGCGTTCTATGGAAATGCCGGTCGCTTCCTCCACGCGGCGCGCGACGGTTTCCGCAAGCAGCTCGACGTCTTTCGCGGTGGCGCCGTCTCCGGCGACGATGACGATGGGCTGCCGTTCGAAGAGGCGCGCGCCGCCGACGGAAAGTCCGCGCGCGTCAAGCACGCAGTCGAGTATCCACGCGAGCGAGACTTTCGACGTCTCTTCATCCGCAGGATAGACGGGAAGCCCCGGATATCTTTCGGCAAGCGCTTTCGCCTCCGCGCTCCGGATTACGGGATTCTTGAAGAACGAACCGGCGGTGCCGCTCACGGAAAGGTCCGGAAACTTCCCGGCGCGTATCTCCCGCACCGCCCTGCCGACCTCGGCGGGCGTCCTAAGCGGCTCCCCCGCTTCCTTGCGCGATGCGAGGTCCCTGTACGCGAGCATCGGCGCGCCATCCCTGCGGAGCCGGAGCGCGATGCGAAGGACGATCCAGCCCTTCTCCCGCTTCAAGCGGCTGTCGCGGTACGCGAGCGCGAGTTCGGCGGCGGCGAGCCGCTCGACGCGGTCGGCGTCGGCGGGCACCGCGTCAATCCATTCGAGCGAACCGGAAAGTTCCGTCCCGTACGCGCCGATGTTCTGCACGGGCGCGGCGCCCGCGGTGCCGGGAATGCCCGCGAGATTCTCAACGCCCCAGAGTCCGCGGCGGGCGGCTTCCGCCACGAGCGTGTCCCACGACACGCCTGCGCCCGCGATGAGGCGCGCCGCATCTTCCGCAACCGCTTCTTCAGCGATGCCGGGCACGTTCATGCGGATGATGACCCCTGCGTAGCCGTCGTCGGCGGCAAGCACGTTGCTGCCGCCGCCGAGCACGTAGGACGGAAGCCCGCGCTCTTTCGCGAACGCGCGCGCGGCGTACACGTCCGCCTCGTTCTCGCAGTCGATGACGAAGCGCGCGTCGCCGCCGAGTCGGAATGTCGTGAGCGTGCGAAGCGGGACGTGTTCCCTGGTAGTCATACCTATCCGCCCGCGGTCGAAGAAGGATGCGCGAGCTGCTGCAGAAGCGAGTCCGCTTGCGCCTTCGCTTCAGGATGCGCGGCGACAGCTGCATGAATGACCGCCGCCGAGTCGGAAAGCTTTCCCGCAATCGCGTAGGACGCGGCGAGGCCGAAGTAATTGCTCACGGAAGCGTCCTCGGAAAGACGCAGCTGCCAGAGCGCGATGAGGTCCGGCCAATCCTGCATGCGGTAGTACGCGAGCATGAGCGTGCTGTTGTCCACGGTGGTCGTGGCGAAAGCGGAGAGGAGCACGGCGTGCGCGCCCTTCACGTCGCCCGTGATGACGTGCCCCACCGCGGCGTATGCGGCAAGCTCGGTGAACGAAGGACCGAGCGCGTATGCCGCGTCGAAATCCGCCTTCGCGCCCGCGGCATCCCCGCCTTCCCACTTCAGCATGCCGCGTTGGACGAACAGCGCTTCTTTCGTCGGCGAAAGCTTCAAGGCCTCGTCCATCTCGGCTATGGCGTCCTTGAAATCGCTCCCGAACGAATACGCGCTCGCGAGCTCGAGCCGCAAGCGCGCGTCCTTCGGGATGAGGGCGACTTCCTTCTGCATCTCGGTTATCGCTTTCGTGACCACGGCAATCTTGTCCGTGTTCGATATATTCTGGTCACCCACGACCCCCGATGCGAACGAGACGATCTGCTCGCGAATCTCCTGGCTGGCGAACGAGCCGTCCGCGAGAGCCTTGTCGAAGCCGTCGAGGTTCGTCTGCACGCTCGCGGCAGGCGTTATCGCGGTGATGAGGTCCGATGCCGCGAGCATGTTCGGCACGTTTACCGCATACAAGACCATCACGGCAACCACGCCGGCTACCGGCGCGACGAGCATATCGATGCGGTCGCGCGAGACGGCGGGAAGCGCCTCAAGCTTCTTGAAGGGCGTGCCGCTTCTCCCTGCCGCATAGGCGAGCACGGCGATGAAGAACACGTACGACATGAGGTTGTCGAACACGAAGAGGTCGTTCACCGCATACGCGACGAGGAACGCGGTGAATGCGATACGTTCGCTGTTCGTGAACGGTCCTTTCCAGAACGCGAGGAGCACGGTTCCGTAGAGCGCGAGCCACAGGAGGAATGCGGGGATGCCGCCTGCCACCGCCCAATCTATGAACTCGTTATGCGCGCGGTCGAACCACGGCTCCTGCTGGTAGAGCGCCGGGTCATAGTACTGATTGAACACGTAGTTGAAGCCTTCCTGTCCCCAGCCCGCTAGCGGGCGTTCGAGGATGCCGAGCCACGCCATGTGCCATATCTCGAACCGGACCTCTCCCTGCGCGAGCGATATGTCCGCGATGCGCGTCAGCGTCGGGTCGTTCCGGACGAAGGACGTATTGCGGATGAGCATGAACCCGCCCACGATGACGACGAGCGCGATGATGCCGCCTGCCGCGATGCGGCGCGCACGGCCGCCCGAAAGGAGCGCGGCGAGCGCCGCCGCGACGAGCGCCGCCGCGATAAGCCCGAGCACCGCGCCGCGCGTAGCCGTGAAGATCATGATGACGGCATCAAGGACGGCGACCGCGCCGAGCGTATACCGCTCCCAGCCGCGCGCTTCGAACGCGAGCCACGCGGCGACGACGGAAGAGAGGAGAAGATAGACGGCAAGGTACGTCGCGTTGCCGAACGACGCGTCAAGACGCACGCCGCCCTGATGAATCGCCGCAAGACCGAGCAGCTGGAATATGCCGTAAATGGAGATATACACGGAAACCCCGAGCGATGTCTTCCACCAAGCCTTCCAGAGGTCATCCGCGGTAAGAACGGCCGACGCCATGAGGAAGTAGAGGAAGAGGTGTATGACCGTCACCCATCCCTCCATGCGCTCGAAGTTCGACCAGAACGCTTTTTCGGGATTCACCGCGAAGAGGTCCGCGACGAACGTCCAGAGCACGAACAGCGCGAACGCCGCGAAGACCCATGACCACTTCGGCCGATACTTCGGTTCCGCGAGCGCAAGCACCGCATATGCGGCGAAACCGATTTCCACGATGATGCGGAAGAAGAACGCTTTCCCCGTTATGAACGGGAAGAAGAAGCCGTTAAAGACGATGAGCGGAATAAGCAGAGCGCCGAACAGGGCGCCGTATACGATGTATCTCGAAATGGTGCTGGTCATGATGCGGACAGTATACCCGCACACTAACCGAACCGTAAATCCGCCCTCGCACCGGCAATCCCTGAGGGCGCCGGCGCGATTTCACCCAGGTACGGCCTGGAACTCATTTCAAAACCGGCTTGCTCCCGGCATGCGCTCGCGGAAGCGAGCCCATTCAAGGCTTCCGCAAGCGCATGCCCTCCGCGCGCCGTTGGTTTTGAAATGAGTTCCATATCCTGTCCGTGTCCTTTAGCTACGCGACGGTTCGGTTAGTGTGCGGGTATACCCCTCATCGTCGAGCGGACAAAAAGCGCGGCCCGCTTCCGC
>JAGWYL010000016.1 GCA_018969385.1 Patescibacteria group bacterium | reverse complement strand
CGCCCTTGAAGAGCACCTCCGGCGTCGCCATCGAGCGCGCGGGCGATCTCGCCGCGATACTGACGAACCTCGAACCGGGAACCGTGCTGTTCATCGACGAGATACACCAGCTCTCCCGCAAGATAGAGGAACTCCTGTACCCCGCGCTCGAGAGCGGCACGCTCGATATCATCCTCGGCAAGGGTCCGTCCGCGCGCACCGTCGAGCTCTCTCTTCCTCCCTTCACGCTCGTCGGAGCGACGACGCGCGTAGCGCAGCTTTCGGGGCCTTTGCGCTCGCGCTTCGGCGGCGGCGTCTACCAGCTCGATTTCTATACGAATGACGACCTGCGCGACATCGTACGCCGCAGCGCGAGCGTACTCGGCCTCTCCCCAGCCGAAGACGTCATCGAACGGGTCGCCGCGCGGAGCCGCGCGACGCCGCGCGTCGCGAACGCGCTCCTGAAGCGCGTCCGCGACTACGCGGAAGTGCTCGACCGCGCCATAACGGTAGAGACCTGCGACGAGGCGTGCGAACTCTTCGGCATCGACGCTCTCGGCCTCACGAAAGACGACCGCCGCTACCTTGAGACCCTGGAGAAGAGCTTCCGCGGTGGTCCTGCGGGCATCCGCGCGCTCGCGGCGGGGCTGCATGAGGACCCGGAAACGCTCGAACACGTGTACGAGCCGTATCTCCTGCGGCTCGGCTTCATCGAACGTACGCTGCGCGGGCGCACCCTCACGCCGCAGGGCGCCGCGTACCTCCGGAACGGAGCCCTCATCTGACCGGGTATACTTGGAAAGTACGCCTTACCAGCCGTAACCGCATCACCATGGGAGTATTCGATTTCGGGAGCAGCGAGCCGAAAGTGACACAGATAGACTTCGACCGGCATATCGCAACCGACCTGCGCGACAAGGGGTTCACCCACGAAGAGGTGGACACCGTCCGCGACCTCTTCGCCGAAGACATGCGCGGTACGCAGTACGTGCACGGCATGACCAGGGAGAAGCTCGCGGCGCGCATGCAGGAGCTTCGCGCGCATCCGGACGCGCGCCTGTTCCATGCGGACCCGCATAAGCTCGACGAGCTCGAACAAGCCTTTACCGCCCGCCTCGCGTAACCACCGACCTATGGAAAAAGGAATCAGACATTTCGACTACAAGACGCATTTCCACGAACCGCTGTTCCGCGCGAATATCCGCGGAGAGAAGCGCGAAGCGCTCGGCAAGGTGCTCGCAGCGGGCTACGGCTCGCGCGCGCTCCGCGCGGGAAGCATGAAGCCGTACGAATTCAAGCATTTCATGGACCATCTCGAGGATCATGAGGACCTCAAGGCGGCCGGATGGAACGAGCATGATTTCAAGAAGGCGCATTCCCTGCTTGAAGAGCATTTCGTGGCGCAGGCGAACGGTACCGAACCGCCCGCCGAAGAGGAAGAAGCGGCGTGACCGCGGTAGCTGCAGCCGCATTTTGGGCGAGTTCGCCCTTCTTGGTACTATAGGAACATGTCGGGACACTCGAAGTGGTCGCAGATCAAGCGCGGGAAGGCGGTGACGGACGCCGCGAAGAGCCGCGTGTTCTCGCGTTTCGCGCGGCTTATCACGCTCGAGTCGAAGAAATCGGGCGGCAGCGTGAACGACCCGGGGCTTGCCGCCGCCATCGCGCGCGCGAAGGCGGCGAACATGCCCAAGGAAAATATCGAGCGCGCGATCGCGAAGGGCGCCTCGAAGGACGCGAGCGACCTCGAGCAGGTCGTATACGAAGCATACGGGCCGGGCGGCGCCGCCGTCGTCATGGACGCGCTTACGGACAACCGGAACCGCACGACGCAGGAAATAAAGCACCTCCTCTCGAAGAACGGGGTGGAGCTCGCGGCGCCCGGCGCCGCGAGCTGGGCGTTCTCGAAGGCGGCGGGCGGCGCATTCGCCGCGAACGAACCGCTCGTCGAGGTGTCCGGCGAAGATGAAGAGAAGCTCGGCGCGCTCCTTACCGCGCTCGACGAGCACGATGACGTCCAGCGCGTCTTCACGAACGCGCGCGGCTATGAGAGCACCGAGGGCGAATGAGACGCGCGCCGTGAGAGTACTCGCCGTCGACCCGGGCTATGACCGGCTCGGCATAGCCGTCGTCGAAGGCGACCCGAGCAAGCCCGAGCTCGTGTGGAGCGATTCGGTGCTTCCCCCGAAAGGCGCGCGCGAGGAGCGCCTGTCGTGCGTATTCCTCGAGACGAAACGCGCCATCGACGCCTATAGGCCGGATGCGCTCGCGATAGAGAAGCTCTTTTTCAGCACGAACGTGAAGACCGCGCTCGGGGTCGCGGAGGCGCGTGGCGCGGTGCTCGCCGCTGCGGGGAATGCCGGGCTTCCCGTCGTCGAATATTCGCCGCAGGAAGTGAAGCTCGCCGTCACGGGTAACGGCGGCGCGGACAAGCGCGCCATCGCGCTCATGGTCCCGAAGCTGATTCCGCTTCCCCAGAAGACGAAGCGCCTCGATGACGAATTCGACGCCATCGCGCTCGGCATCGCCGCGCTTTCGACGCGATTCCCGCGAGGGTGAGTCCCCCTGCACCGCGCCTCCCGGCGCGGCGTCGATTATCCACACACCCGCGCGAGAGCGCCTCTTGCAAAGGGAGCCGCTTTGTCGCAACCTAGTCGGACGCGCGCGGCGCGTAACCAACCAGCATCATGATGGATGACGATTTCATGAGTTCGGACGTAGACGAGGAGGAGGATATCGACGACTTCTCCGAGGACGACCCGGAAGATGACGCGCTCGAAGGGGACGACGCGGACGACGAAGAGCTCCTCTAGCACCGGTTCGCGACAGAGAACGCATGAAGCGGGCGGCTCCTCTCGGAGCCGCCCGCTTCATGCTAGGATGCGTCCATGCGCAAGAGACAGCGCTCCTTCCTGCATAACCCGCACCCGGTCATGAAGCTGACGCTCATACTCGTCGGCCTCATACTCGTCGTCGCCGGCGGCTTGCTGCTCTGGGTGTCGTTCTCCCCTACGCCGGACCTCGCGTCGTTCGCGGACCGCAAGGTCGTGCAATCCACCAAGATATACGACCGCACGGGGAACACCGTCCTCTACGATCTCAGCCAGAATGTCGAGCGCGAGGTCGTGCCGCTCTCCGATATCTCGCCGGAGATACGCAACGCGACCATCGCCATAGAAGACGCGAACTTCTACCAGCACGGCGGCATCCGCATCACCTCCATCATCCGCGCCGCGCTCGCGGATATCTTCGGCGGCGCGCTCGCGCAGGGCGGTTCGACCATCACGCAGCAGGTCGTGAAGAATACGCTGCTCACGGACCAGAAGAGCATCACGCGCAAGGTGCACGAATGGGTGCTCGCGGTGAAACTCGAGCAGAAATATTCGAAGGACCAGATACTCGAGACGTACCTGAACGAGATGCCGTACGGCGGCACCATCTACGGCGTTCAGGCGGCGTCCCAGGCATTCTTCGGCAAGGACGCGAAGGACGTCGACACGGCCGAAGCGGCCTACCTGGCCGCCGTGCTGCAGGCACCCACCTACTATTCGCCTTACGGGAGCCACCGGGACGCGCTCGAGGCGCGCAAGAATCTCGTCCTTTCGAGGATGAAGGACCTCGGATTCATAACGGATGCCGAATACCAGGCGGCGAGCACGGAGCAGGTGACGTTCCTTCCGCAGCACAGCAACGCGATACTCGCGCCGCACTTCGTCTTTTACATCCGCGAATACCTCGAACAGAAGTACGGTTCGCTCGCGCTCGAAGAGCGCGGACTGAAAGTGATCACGACGCTCGACCTCGGCCTCGAAGAGGAAGCCGAGCAGGTCATCAAGGACAACGCCGCGCGCGTCGAGAAGAGCTACAACGCGTCGAACTCCGCGCTCGTCGCCATCGACCCCAAGACCGGACAGATACTCGCCATGGTCGGTTCGCGCGACTACTTCGACCCGACGATAGACGGGAACTACAATGCCGCAACGGCGCTTCGGCAGCCGGGGTCGACCTTCAAGCCTATCGTCTACGCTGCGGCGCTCATGAAAGGCTACACGCCTGATACGACCGTCTTCGACCTGCCCACGCAGTTCTCGACCGCCTGCAAGCCCACTGACAATGCGAGCTCCACGGCTCCCTGCTACTCGCCCGTGAACTTCGACGACAAGTTCCGCGGTCCCATGACGTTCACTACCGCGCTCGCGCAGTCGATAAACGTGCCCGCGGTGAAGGTCCTCTACCTCGTCGGCATTCAGAGCGCCATAAACCTCGCGCGTTCGTTCGGCCTCACGACCCTGACCGGCGACCCGAGCAAATACGGGCTGACGCTCGTGCTCGGCGGCGGCGACGTACGCCTCCTCGACATGACCGACGCCTACGGCGTATTCGCCGACGACGGCGTGCTGAACCCTTCGACCGGCATCCTGCGCATCGAGGACGCGGGCGGGAACGTACTCGAGCAGTATCAGCCGCAGCCCTCCCAGGTCATCCCGGCTCCTATCGCGCGCAGCATCTCTTCCATGCTCTCCAACAATGACGCGCGGGCGGGGGAATTCGGCACGAACTCTCCGCTCAACTTCCCCGGGTATGACGTCGCGGTGAAGACCGGTACGACGAACGACTTCCGGGACGCGTGGACCATCGGCTACACGCCATCCGTCGTCATCGGCATGTGGGCGGGCAACAACGACAACAGCCCGATGGCGAAGAATATCGCCGGCTACATCGTCGCGCCGGTATGGAACCAGGTCATGCAGTACGCGCTCTCCCACTACCCGAAAGAATATTTCGGCCAGCCTCCGACCATCCCGTCCGACGCGAAGCCGGTGCTGCGCGGCATCTGGAACGTGCCCCCGCAGGCGGACGGTACGGGCGGCGTGCACAGCCTCCTCTACTGGACGGACCCGAACGACCCCGCAGGGCCTCCGCCGAAGAATCCCGCAAGCGACCCGCAATATGCGTACTGGGAATACCCGATACAGCAGTGGCTGCTCACGCATCCGTCCGCGCAAGCGACGACATCGCCGATCTGAAATGACGGACCGGAAAAAAGAGGCGAGGCCCTTGGGCCTCGCCTCTTTCCGCACCACGCCGTGCGGCGGTGCTACTGATTCATCGGCATGACGATGTAGAGGAACGAGCTGTCCCCCACGCCGCGCACGGTCGTCGCGCGGCCGGTCCCCGAAGCGGTGATGACGATGCTTTCCGCAGAAAGCGCGGGAAGCGCGCCCTGCAGGTACCGGAAATTGAATGACACCTCAGCCTGTTCTCCCGTGAGCGCGGCGGGTATGTCTTCGGTCGCCTCGCCGACGTCCGGATTCTTCGCAAAGAGCGAGAAAATCTTTTTCTTCGTCTCGAAAGAGACGCGCACCTTCTGGAAGGCGTCCGCGAACACGCTTATCTTCTTCAGCGCCTGTTCGAAGTCCTTGCGGAGTATCGTCGCCGAAGCCACCGATTCTTTCGGGATTATCTGGCGGTAATCCGGATACGACGCGGATACGACGCGCGTGGTCACCACCGTACCGCCCTGGTAGAGCGCGAGCTGATGTTCCGCGGACGCGAGCGTCACGTCCGCGTCGTCCCGCAGCGCGCTCACGAGGTCTCCGGCGTTCTTGGCCGGAATGAGCGCGGAGAAATCCCTCGCGTTCGCGATGCTCGCGCGCTTTTCGGCGAGCCGGAACGAATCGGTCGCCACCGCGGTCATCATCCCTCCTTCCGTATAGAGGTAGACGCTCGCGAGTTCCGGACGGACGGTCGATACGGAAGCGGAGGGCAGCACCGCGTCCACGAGACCCTTGAAGGTCGCAGCGGGAAGCGTAAGGCTGTCCGCCCCCTTCGGAGGAAACGGTAACGTCGGGAAATCCTCGTACGGAACGGTCTTGAGCGTCGAACGTACCTTGCCTGAATTCACCGAAAGGACTTCTCCCTTCCGTTCGAGCGTCACCGTCCCTTCGCCGCCGAGCGAGGAGATGAACTCTTCGAATATCTTCGAAGGGACCGCAACGACGCCTTCCGACCGTATCTCTCCGGGCACCGTGCAGTCGATGCCGATTTCTAGGTTCGTGGCGCGGAAGCGTATGCCGTCAGCGCCGGCGACGATGACGATGCTGCCGAGCGCAGGAAGCGTCGTATGCTGCTTCGCCGAAAAGCGCGCCGCCATATGCGCATACGTCCCCAGGTCTTTCTTTTGAATGGTTATATACATAAAGCGATCAATGCTTATTAGGACCGGGGATAAGTGGAAAAGACGTTTCCGGCGCGTATCGGCTTGCTGATTCCGGTGCCTGTGAAAAGTATAACGTGCCTGTCCGCGCCGGCAGGGACGGGACAATAAGGCGCCCTTCTCCCGCCGATGAGGATAGAGGGGCGGTTATCCCCGTAACCTGTCGCCCGTTTCCCCATCGTGTCCACAGCATATCCGTACGCTATCCGACCAACGTGCGTATCTTCTGTATCTCGTCGAGCAGTCCCTGGTCGGAAAGGATGTCGCGCTTCACCTTCTCGCACGAGTGGATGACGGTCGTGTGGTCGCGTCCGCCGAGCTTCGTTCCTATGGTCGGGTAGGAAACGTTGAAGTCTTCGCGCAGGAGATACATGATTACCTGGCGCGGGCGCACCACCTCCCTTCTTCGCGTCTTCTCATAGATGCTCTCCTCGTCTATGCCGTAGAACTCGGCGACCTTCGTCACCACCTGCTTCACGGACACGGCCTTCGAAGGCCGTGCGAGCGTGCGCAGTGACTGCTTTATGTCGGCGAGGTCCGGAACGCCGCCCTTGAGCTGCGCCTGACAGACGATGGAATTAAGGACGCCCTCGAGTTCCCGTATGGAGCCCGGAACGGAGTTCGCAAGGTACTCCACGGCGTCGTCCGAGAGGACGAGCCCGTGGAGCCCCGCCTTCCGCTTCAGGATGGCCGCGCGGGATTCGGAATCGGGCTCGCCGATGTCGACGGTCATGCCCATGGCGAACCGGCTGCGGAGGCGCTCCGCGATGTCCGGGATAAGCGCCGGGTTGCGGTCCGAAGAGAACACGATCTGCTTGTTGTTGTCGTAGAGCGCGTTGAAGAGATGGAAGAGCTCCTCCTGCGACTTCTCTTTCTTCGAGAGGAAGTGGATGTCGTCCATGATAAGGAGGTCGTACTGGCGATACTTCTCCTTGAAGCGGTTCGCGGTGCCTGCGCCGATGGAGTCCGTATAGTCCACCGCGAATTTCTCCGACGTGAGGTAGAACACTTTCCGGTTCGGGTACTGTTTCTTGAACTGGTTGCCGATGGCCTGCGTCAGGTGAGTCTTCCCGCGGCCGGTATCGCCGTATACGAAGAGCGGATTGTAGACGATGCCCGGGCGTTCGAGCGCCGCTTTCGCCGCGGTGAAGGCGAGCTCGTTGAACGACCCGACGACGAACGAGTCGAAGGTGTAGCGCGGATTCAGGTTGTCGCTCTTGTTTATGTAGTATTCGTCGAGCGGCATTTCCGTCGTCGCCCGGTCCACCTTGGTTTCGCGCGGTTTCCTGCGCTCGTCCTTCACGATGACGTACTCTATGTTCCTGAACTCGACGGACACCGTCCGGACTATCTTGAGCAGGAGCGAGTGGAACTTCTTCAGGAACCAGTCCCGGTAGAACTGGCTCGGTACCCCGATGTAGATGATGCCATCCTCGATGCGGGCGATGGAGCTTTGCGTGAACCACGTGTTGAAGTTCGCCGGGGATACCGAAAGCTCTATCTGCGTGAGGATGTGTTCCCAGAGTTCTTTCGGATTGGAGCGATCCATGGTCGGTGGAGGCCATTATACGTGTCTCCCGCGGAACGCAAAGCCGACGTTTCTTGTCGGCGAGGGGAGAACCTGTTAGTATCATGGGGACAATGCCGAAACGAACCTATCAGCCAAAGAAGCGCAAGCGCGCACGGACGCACGGGTATCGTGCCCGCGCCGCCACCCCTTCGGGGAAGCGGATTCTCGCGAAGCGCCGCCGCAAGGGACGCGCCCGTCTCGCGGTCTAACGCCGTTTCCATGAAAGGAAGACATCCCCGCGTCCCCCGCGAGGACTTCCCTTCCCTGTTCTCGAGCGGACGCCGCGCGGGCGGCCGCTTCATGACCCTTATCGGGGACTCGTCCAAATCCGGCGATGCGGTGGTCGTATCGAAGAAGGCGGCCGCATCCGCTGTCGCGCGGAACCGCCTGCGCCGCGTCATACGCGCCGCCCTCCGGGAGGGCGGCGGGCATATAGGCGCGGTGGTCGCGCTCGTGCGCCCGGAAGCCGCAGCCGCTCCGGCGCGCGCGCTCCGCGAAGAGGCCCTGCGGCTCCTCGCGCGCGTGTCCGAGCCGCCCCGATAAGGTAGAATAGGCCGACACATGGTTTCCACGCTCTTCCACGCGGTTTTCTATAACCCCATCTACAATCTCCTGGTCTTCCTGGTGGCGCTTTCGCCGGGCGGAGACGTGGGCATCGCCATCGTCATCGCGACGCTCATCGTGAAGCTCCTTCTCCTGCCGCTTTCCATGGCGGCGATACGGACGCAGCGGGAGATGAAGCGCATCGAGCCGCTCCTTGCCGAGCTCAAGACGAAGCATCCGGACAGGCAGGAGCAGGCGATGAAGACCATGGAGCTCTATCGCGAGCACCGCATCAACCCGTTCGCGAGCATCGTCACCATATTCATACAGCTCCCCGTCCTTATCACGCTCTATTGGGTATTCCGGGCGGAGGCGTTCCCGACCGTCCACACCGCGCTCCTCTACGGCTTCACGATGCAGCCGGCGCACGTGTCGCTCATGTTCCTCGGCCTCTTCGACGTCACCGGGCACAGCCTCGTGCTCGCGGTCCTTGCCGGAATCGCGCAGTACCTCCAAGCGCATTTCATGTCCGCGCCGCTTGAGACTGCGGCGCACTCGGATAAGGCGGAGGGTTCGTTCCAGACCGATTTCGCGCGCGCGATGCAGGTGCAGATGAAATATGTGCTTCCGCTCATCATCGGCACGTTCGCGTATACCTCGGGGGTCGTGGCGCTCTATTTCATCACCAGTGCCCTCTTCCAGGCGTTTCAGGAATACTTCGTCCTACGCAAAGTCAGGGAAAAATACAGCGATGCTCCCGTAAACGCGTCGCAGGTCTCCGGGTAGGTCGGACAGATAGCGCCGCTCTGTCCCCTGCCTGCTGTCCTCTGGCGGCTTTTACAAGTCGTACGCCCACAGCGACCTGTCCGTCTTGTTGACGAAGGTGAGCATCTCGTCGTGCGAGTCGGTCGTAAGCGATTCTCCGTCAAGGTCGCTTCCCGTTGCCGCCTTGAAGTCGACTATCAGCTTCGTGAACCGGTTCGTCACGTCAATCTTCCATAGCTTATCGGAGAAAGACACCGCTCCCTGGTACCAGTCGTCCGGATATGCGGCTTTCGGCAGATCCGTTGGAACGGCGCAATACGCGTCCGCGTCGGTCGGTCCCCAGGCGCACTTATCCGCGAGCGTTCGCAGGGGGAGTGTCGTCGCCTGGTGCGCGGCGACATCGTAAAGCTCGAGTACGGGAAGTCCGGAGGCATCGTCGTAGCTCGCGAGCACGTAGGCGCCGGTCGGGCTCGGGAGCGCGATAAGCCCGGGCAAGGGCCCGAGGATGCGCGTCCATGCGCCGGATTTCTCATCCGCCAGATATGCGTATCCGCCGACGCTTGCGCTCGGCATCGTCGTCACGAGCAGCCTGCCGGTACCGGCTTCCCCGATGCGTGCGGAAGAAAGCGGCGAGGCGATGAGCGTCTTTCGCGATGAACCGTCCGCGGCGGACGTGAACACGGTCGAACCCGTATCGCCTGCCGCAAGCGCAAGGAGCGAGTTCGCTCCCGCGGCGAGCAGCTGCTCGATGCCGCTTGCGAGGAAGAAGCCCGCGGCGCCGCTTGCGGGGAGCCCGTAGGTCGCAATCTGCCCGCCGGCGCTCGTGTCGGAGATATACCGGACATAGGCGGTCTGTCCGTCTGCGGACCACACGACGTCGCGGATGCCCGGGATGGTCGCGTCCGTGAGGCGTGTAGTGATGCCCTTATAGAAAAGGCGCGAGTACATGTTCCCGGTCTGCCGGTTGACATAGCGTATGTCGAGTTCCGCCGTCTGCGGGGTCGTTGATGCTCCTCCCGCAGGGGTCGAGCTCGCGGCAAGATAGCGGATGAACATGCCTGGGGCCACCGGTCCCGCATCTATCCGCACCAGCCGGCTTCCGATGACGCCGACGCTGCTTCCCTGTCCCGCGTTCGCCGGGCTATTCCCGCCCTGCGCACCCGTTCCGTTGCTTCCTGCGCCCGTGGTCGACGTGCCGAAAGGATTCCCGCCCGTCGTCCCGTTTCGCGGGTTCGGCGCGCCGGTGAAGAAAAGGAAATAGGCGATGATGCCGAGACCGGCCAGGAATGCGATGACTGCGGCTATATAGGGAAGTGCGCGGCGCATACTCAATATTGCGCGCAATAGCTCAAGACGTACGTCGGGTCCGTCTCCGATGCGCGCGTCGTTTGGCAAGCGCTCTGGCTGGCTGCGCATGAGTACCCGTCCTTGACCTGGTAGCACCAGGAACCGGAAGGTATTTGCGCCTTGTCCGTGTAGAAGGCCTGTGCCGGTGCGGGCGGCTTGTAATTAGGGTCCAGGGCGCAACAGGTGGAACCCTGCACCGGCGTCGCGTTCCCGATGCAGCACTCGTTCTGCTCGATGGCTCCCCAGCCGCCGCCAAGCGACGAGCAAGACTTCCCCGCAGGAAGTTCCGAGAAGTTCGAATAGGAACTGCAGACGGAAGCGACCATCTGTGAGCCGACGGTCTGTGCAGAAGTTTGCGCCGCCGGCGTTCCCGACTGCAGGCTGTTCACATCCTTATTGAACGCGCTTAGGTCGAGGATGCTCGGATTGATGATGCTGAAGACCGCGTACGGCAGGAGGACGAGCAGGAGCCCGAGGAGCGACATGATGATGAGATTCTTCCCTTCCGTCTTGTTCCCCACGCTCTCGGTGGTCATGTACATGAATCCGCCGTGGATTATCTGCAGGATGGCGAGCACCGCGGCTATGCCGATGCAGAACTTGTACAGGTTGTTGAAGAATAGCGCGAGATTCCCCGGGTCAGCATTTTGCGTCAGGTTCGGTACCGGTGCGAGCGGCACGAACGCGCTGCCTGCCGCGTGCGCGGCGATGGGGAGCAGCAGCGGGCTTATAAGGACGAGAAGAGAGAGGACGAATGGTGCGTATTTCATAGGCCGAAGAATGAGTTTGACGAGCCCTGGCTTGAGTTGAAATTGACGGTGAACGCGTTAGCGGACTGTTCGAACGCGCTCGCGCCGTTCGCGGAGACGGACAGTGAAGCGCTCCCCTGCCCGGTCCCGGTCGCACGGACGGTTATCGAGGGCGACGTCTCGGAAGCGGTGCCGTTCACGGTCCATGCGAACGCGGGCGTCGTCGAGAAGAAGTACGGGACGGCGACGAAGGTCTCTTCCGCGCCGGGCAGCGTGAAGGCGCCGCTTACGAGCGAGTCGAATAGCGTGCCGAGGAGCGGGTCTTGCACGTACACGAGCACCTTCGGGGTCGCCGGCGCGACCGTAAAGGAGTCCTCCGCGACGAGCGAACCGTCCGCCGTAGCGGCGGTCACGCTATAGGCGTCCTCCCGGTAGAGATTCGGCGCCGCGATGGACAGTACGTCCTGGCCTATGCCTGACTGGCCCTCAAGCGTCCGCGCGTCCTGCTTCCAGGTATAGGAAAGCGAGCTTGGCGGCACCTGTTTCCCGTTCGCGCCGCGAAGGTCCGCCATCGCCACGAGGCGCATCGCGCCCTCCGGCGCGGGGAGTGCCGCGCCCGGATACATGAGCGGCACCGTGCTTGCCGCTTCGGGAACGATATCCACCTCGGTCGGCCGTACCGTGACCGTTTTCGAGTACGTACTCCCGTTCCAGGAGACGGTCATGGTGATGTCCGCCGCAGAACCCGCGCCCCCGAGCGTAACCGCCGTGGGCGCTGAACCGCTGCCGTCGTAGAGCCGGTTTCCGTTCACGGAAACGCTCACGGTGCTCGCCGCGAGATCGATGACGTTGCTTGAGGGGGCTATCTCTATCGTATCGTACGGCCGCGGGTACTGCGGCGTGATGTCTATCGCGAGCGGATCGACGGTGCCGGAGGTCCCTGTGAAGCCTTGCGCGGATACGGCAAGCGGAAGGCAGATAAGCGCGAGAAGTAGCGGGAGTGCTTTTCGCATAGGCCTTACCAGTATACCGCTAAGCCGCTTCCTGCATGGCGTCATCGTTTGCGGGCTGTTGAGGGCGATGCGGATGCGGCCTGTTCAAGAAACGGGCTACTCCCGAGTTCCGCGATTCGTTGTAGAGCGCATCCTCCGCGCGCACGAGGAGTATGGTACGCACGACGCCGAAGGTGATGCCGGGCAACACGTCCAAAAGCGGTACCGCTTCGATGACCGCGCTTAGCACCGTGTTCGTGATAATCGCTCCCGCATTCTTCCCGTTCAGATTCACGTCGCACAGGAGAAACCAGACCCAGAAGCCCACTCCCGCAACCATATCAACCATCCAGTCCGTAAGGAACATGATAGGCACGCCCACCGTGGCGCCAACGCCGGCGGTAGCGGCGGCGGTAACGCCCATAGCGATTGACACGATAGCCTGGAACGCATCCAAAAGAAGGGCGATGCCGGTCATGAATCCGGCGGTGACCAAGGATATCCGTTCGCGCTTCTCTTCCTTCATCGTCTATTGCGGAGCGGCACTTGCGCCGTCCGATGCTTCAAGCCGCGCTTTTTCCCGCTTGATGGCGAGCAGCTGGGAGGGGTCGGACGTGATTATCTGGTCTTCGGTGTAGGAAGCCACGATCTTTATGGCCACGTGCTTCAGTCCCGCGAAGAAGAGGCCCTCGCCGACGCCGGATTCGAGCAGGAGGTATTTCTCCTGGTCCGTGAGGTTGAACACCTCCTTGAGCGTGTCGATGGTGGTCGGGGACTGTTTGAGGAGAAGCTGTATGGAAGAGTTCGTGAGGATGGGGCGTCCGTACGGGGAACGGAGGAAGTCTTCGACGTCCTGCGTGATGGTGGCGACGCCGAGGTAGTACTTGCGCCCGCGCTTCGCGAGCGAGTAGAGGAAAGAGGCGGTGTCCTCGGATTTCATCATCCACCAGGCTTCGTCGATGACGAGGAGCCGCTTCTTGAGTTCGTGCCGGACCGCATTCCAGATGAAGTGCGTGATGATGTACATGGCGACCGGCTTCAGCTCGTCTTCCATGTCGCGGACGGAGAACACGACGAACTGCCGGTTGATATCCACGTTCGTCGGCTGGTTGATGAAACCGGACCAGGTGCCGCGCGTGTACTTCGAAAGGCGCTGGACCAGGGATTCGCTCCCCTGCATGCCGCCGAGCACGCTCTCGAAGTCGGAGAGAAGCGGCGGCTCGACGCCGCTGAAATCGGCGTTCCCGCTGATGTCCTTCAAGGCGTACGTCTCGGTGACGGCGCGGTCGATGATGGCGTCTTCCTCCGGCGTGAGTCCCCCGAGCATGATGCGGAAGAGCCCCACCAGGTTGATGATGTTGCTGCGCAGGATGTCGGACGGGTCCTCGTCTTCGCGTACGGGCGGCAGGTCGAAGGGATTGATGTGATGCTCGGAAGAAAGCGAGATGTTGAACATGCGTCCGTCCGTGGACTCCGCGAGCTGCGCGTATTCCCGCTCCGGGTCTATGACGATGACGTCCGTACCGAACATGAGAGAACGGAGTATCTCGAGCTTCATCGCGTAGGATTTCCCGGAACCGGATTTCGCGAACACGACGGAGTTGTAGTTCTCGAGCGAGAAGCGGTCGAAGAGTATGAGGGACGCGTTGTGGCGGTTGATGCCGTAGAGGATGCCGCGGTCCGAGGTGAGGTCGAAGGAGACGAACGGGAAGATGGAGGAGAGCGGCGAAGAGTTCAGCTTCGTGTGGACGGAAAGCTCGTCCGTCGCGAGGGGAAGCGTCGAACGGAACCCCTGCTCCTGTTCGAAGAGAGCGGGCTTCGTGTAGATGAGCTTCGCATCGAGCACGCCGCGAATGTCCCCTTCTATCTTGTCGAGGTCTTCCTTCGACTCGCCGTACAGCGTCAGGTAGAGTCCGACATCGAAGAGGCGTTCCTGCGCCTGCTGGAGCTTGTCGCGCAGGTTTTCGAGGTCCTGGTATGCGGTGTCGAGCATCGGGTCGCGGACGAGTCCCTTCCCTTCCCGTTCGTTTATCTGGCTCTGCACTTCCGCCACTTTCTTCTGGAATTTCCGGAGCGCGGCTTCCGTCTCCACGGGATGTATGAAGATGCCGATGTCGAGCACCGCATCCATGTTGATGACGGGCTCGAACCAGCCGTCCGAAAGGTAGCGCGGGTAGGAGATGGTGTAGTACGAACGCGCGAACTTCTCCCCGAGCTCGAGTTCGCGCGCGTCCACCTTGAGCGCGGCGGGGGCGATGGTATCCGCAAGGTTGAGAGCGCCCGCCGCATAGATGTCTTTCGGGAGCACCGGCACGACCTCCGGCTTCTCTTTCTGTCTCGAACGGTTGAGGATATCGAGCAGGGACATACGCTATGCAGTATATGACGGGTCCTGCGGGCGGCTCTCATCCGCGAGGCGTATGGGATTCTCGAGCTCGCCCGGATTGTACGCGCGGTACAGGAGTTCGATGGCCTCCTCCGTGCCGAGCGGTATGCCGCGCACGCCCGTCGACGCGAGTCCGCCGATGACGAGCGCGACGCGCTGCTCGAGCTGGACGCGGTGCTCCTCGAAAGAACCGCGTTCCGCCGCCGGTTTCTTCTCGTGTCCCAGGAACGGGAGCGCGGAAGACGCCGCGCTCATGCCGGTGGGCGCGTACGGCACGACGACATAGAATGTCTTCGTCATGATGTTCGTACTCTCCGTGAGGTTGCGGATGAACGAGAGATACTCCCGCAGCTGGATGCGCATGAGTTCCGTCTTCTGCGCGGCTCCCTTCTCGGAAAGGACGGCAAGGTACGGGCGGATGTCCATCTTGCGCGAATTCACCACGATCTCGACGGAGAAGTCGAGCGTGTTGAGGAAGGTCTGGAAACCGCCGATGATGGCGCGCTGTTCGTCTTCCGACTTGAGGGAAAAGTTCACCGATGAGCACATGACGATGCTGCGGTACGAGCCGTCCTTGAGCGTGATGATGCCGTTCCGTATCTCTTTGACGGCGACGAAGTCCTGGGCTGCTTTTGAGGCGGGGGACATAGTTAACGGGTGACAGTAGACAGTAAACGGAAGTACGGGCGCGAATTCATGGCGGCGATGTTCATGGCTGTGCGCTGTCACCTGTCAGCTGTACGCTATCTTTCACGTCGAGCGACCAGGCGAGGTCGCGAAGCTTTCCGCGCGTGAGCGGCGCGACCTTTCCCGCGAGCGCGTCACGCGCCGCGGAGGAACGCACCGCTTCGGCGGGTCGGGCGGTCTTCGCCTCCTTGCGCCAGAGATACAGCTTCTTGCTCGTCACGTAGTTGAAAGCGGCTTCGAGGATGTCGATGAATGGCTTGCCGTTCATCTTATAGAACGCGAGCGCGGCGCCTAAGGCGGCGACGGGAATCGCGAGCAGCACGCCGAATACGAGCGGGAGGTAGAGAAGCGCGATGGCCGCCGCCCCCGCGCCGCCCGCGAGATAGACGAACTGCTTGAAGGTGAACGGGCCGAAAATCTTGTCCTCGACCTCGATGAACTGCGGAACCTGGTATTCCATTGGAACCAGTATAGCAGTAGGCAGTGCAGCCGTAAGCCGTAACTCACCCAATTTTACGTGCAAGGGCGTAGAGCAAACCGCCGACGTCCTGAGCTACCGCCATAGCGTCCTCGATTCGCACGTCTGGATACAGGTCACGTGCGAGCAGCAACTGCGTTTCTATCTCCGCCAAGGAACCATGAGCAATCCGTAGAAAATGCACGAATTCTTTTCCCGAGCCTCTCCGGCTCCCTTCAGCTATATTCGATGGGATAGAAACAGCGGCTCGCCGAAGCTGGTCAGACAACCCGTATTTTTCCTGCGTGGGGAGCATTGAAACACACACGTATACTTCGCGGGCAAGCACCATCGCTTTCTGCCACGCGATGAGCGACTGGTACCCGTCTTTCATGCGGCTAACGGCTGTACGGCTACCGGCTAGCTGGTCTCATCTATCGGTTCGCGGTACGGGTCGACGCCGTACGCTTTCACGCGCGGTTCCTTCGGCGGCGTGGGCGGCGGCATAGGCGCGGCCGGAGGCGGGCTTGCCGCAGCGTTTCCGCGCGAGTCCTGCGCCGCGCGGAACGCGCCTACGGTCGGTCCGGAAGGAGGCTGCGCCCTCGGGACATCTGCGCTGCGGAGCATCGGCGGCTCCATCGCTTCTCCTACCGGTGCGGTCGCGGGAATCGGAGTCTCGAAAGAGGCTCCGGGCATGTTCGATGGCGGCATGACGCCGTGCGTCCGCGGCATCTCCACGGTGTCGTCGCGGGATGCGTCCGGCGGAACTGCCGGGCGCTTAGCGGCAGTCGGCGCCGGTCCAGCGCCGGACTGCATGCGCGTACGGAGCGGCTTGAATATCTTCTCGTTCACTTCCGTCGCTATCTGCGCGGCGATGTCCGGCGCTACGCCCGCCTGCGCGATATAGGAGACGAATTCCGAAGGACTCACGAGGCCGAGCAGCATCGCCGTGTTCGCGCGCGCGAGCGTCCCTATCGCGTCGATATGCAGCTGGTGCGCGCGGCCTATCGCAAGGAGGATGTCCGTGGTCGCGGCATCTTGGATGATGTCCTTCACGTAATCCGGCGCGCGCTCGGCGGCGGCGAATACGGTCTGCTGGCTTGGAAGCGGCATATGCGTTCAGTTTAGTCCCCTTGCATCTTATACCGGCCTGTTCCGAGGCGGCACGCCGCCCGGGGGCCGATACCCGCCTTGCCGCTGTCCTGCCTGCGGAGCCTGCTGGGGCTGAGGTTGCGGCTGAGGAGTCGTGTACTGGTACTGAGCGGAGCCTCCCCAGTCCTGCGCGAAGAACGCATCCTGCGCCAGTCTTGTCTTGAACTTGTCGGCGTTCTTGCCTTTCGGGTCCTTCATCCACTTCATCATGGCGGCGCGATGTTCCGGTCGCAGCTTGCCTGCCTTGCCCATCTCGACGACCACTTGCGGCGATATGTTGTCGAACATCGCCTGGTCCACCTGTACGCTGCCGTCCGCGGCCTTGAGTATCTTGTTGTTCGCGTCGCGCTTGAAATACAAGTCGGGGTCGAGGTTCCCAAGCTGCTTCTCCGTGAACCCGCTGCCGACGAGCTGCGCTATCTTCGCGGAGCGCTCGTCGTCCGTGCCCGCGACGTTGAACCGCGCATCGCGTTTCGCGCGTATGTCGTCCTTGAGCGGCGCGGCGATGTTCGAGCTCTTGAGCACGTCTTCCGCAAGGCTCTCGCCCATCGCGTCGACGAGCCGCTTGTCCGTGAGCATGGCCGGGTCCATGTTTTCCACGTCCTTGATGTTCACCTGCTTCAGCCTCTTGCGGAGCGCGTCCGGGTTATCCATCATCTCTTGCACGTCCTTGAACCGCTCATTACGCACCGCGTTCTTCTGATTTTCCGGAATCTCCTTGTCACCCATGAACTGCGCGAACCGTTCCGGACTCATGCTCCTTGCGAGGAGCTCTATGCCGTGGGCCCCCTTCTTCACGTAGTCCGTCTCCTTTATCTGGCCGAGGCTCATCTTCTGGAGTATCTGCGCCATCTTCTTCTGCGCCTCCGTCATGGACTTCTGGGCCGCCTCCATGCCCGCGGTGTCTCCCTTCTTCCGCGCCGCTTCGTACGCTTCCTTCGCCGCGTCGTCCGCGCGCACCTCGTCGCCCATCTCGCGCGCATCGCGCGCCTTTTGCGCGGCAAGGTTGGTTTCCGCCTTCCGTTCCTCGACCGCCTTGCGCGCCTTCACGTAGGACGCGGTACCGAACACGCTCGCTTCCGTGCCTGCTTTGAGCGTGCTGCCGATGGCGGCGTCAGCGGTGTTCATGTAGATGCTCTTCATGCCTCTCCCGAGTCGCGTACTTGGCTGCCAGCGGCCTACGGTCCTGTCATAGGCTCCCTTGGCGACGTGCGACCCCAGGCCTATCGAATTGCGCCACGCGAATCCGCCGACCATCTTCGGGGCAAAGGACGCCTGCTTCACCGCGAACGCCGCGCCGTACGCGCCGAGCTTCTTCGCGGACATGAGGGCGGCCAGCATGAAGCCGATGATGATCGCGAAGTCCATGAAAACTTGTATGCTGGTGGAACTTCCGGTCACGATTGCGCTCATGAGACCATTCGAGCCCACGCTTCCGCCGGCGTTCACGAAACTTTCCGCGACCTTCAAGCTTATGAGAATGAGGACAAGGTAGACCGGGGCGAAGAATGATTGGGAGAAGAGAGTGCTCCACCACTGCTTCGCGTATTTTTGAAGCGAAGGTATCACCATCGCCGCAAAGCCGACCGGCGCGGTGACTAGGATGAAAACAAGAACGATGGATCTGATGATAAGCAGGGTCGCCGCCGCAAGGAACGTTATCGCGGTTATCGTCACGAAAAGCGTCACCATGATTATGGCTACCAAGGTCTGCGAAGTGTTTCCGGTCATCAGATGCCTGATGCCGTCGATGTTAAATGCCGTTCCGACACCGAGCTTATCCGCCACGACGCTCGCAAGCCCGATGTTGAGGCACTGACCAGAGTCGCCTGAGCACCCCTCGGTCGCCGCGTAGACGGAAGTCGAAAGCAGGTTGCTCATGTCTATGACGACGCTCGCCGCGAAGAGGCTGAAGTTAAGCAGGACAGCGAACAGGAGGAGGCGCGGAAGCGCTTTCTTAACGCCGTAGTTCTCGAGCCCGAGGATGGTCGCGAGACCTATGAATACGAAACTGAATATGAGAAGGATATTCCCGACATCCCTCAGTACGGTCCACCCCGCTTGGATGCCCGAAGAGGAGCCGAAGTACGTGGCGAACTGCGTGACGCCGTAGTACAGCGAATCGTTCAATAAGGATGCGGAGATGTGCAGGAGGAGCGTCGCCACCTCAAGAAACACCCAGCCTATTACTATCACTCCCTTTTCGACGACCCAGGCGGCTGCACTCCCGACCGCGCCAGCGGCCTTCCCAGCCGCGCAAGGGATTCCGTCGGTTCCTATGATGTCGAGAGGGCTGCACAAGAGTGCATGTGCCGGCGCGGGTACCGCGAATGTTGCCGTCACAAAGACGAGAAAGAGTACGGGGATGAGAGCACGCCTTCCCGGCGATTGCGCGACAGTCCGTAGCTTCAGTAGCAATCGCCGCATAGGCCTAATGCGACATGCACGCGTTCGTTTCGGCTATGATGGCGTTCATCGTGGCGACGAGCGTTAGTGTCGAGTTGCCCGAGGTCGTATCCGAGTTATTCAGGCTTTGCGCCGCAGCGTATGCGAT